>JBFMEI010000071.1:0-8947 GCA_040753295.1 Thermodesulfobacteriota bacterium
TTCTGCCTGAATCGGGCGTGTGTGCCGACCAAGCTCTTCACCACGACCCTTGATCGGATAAAAATGATCCAAACCGCTTCCAAAATGGGATTTCCTGATGCCGCCGCAACGTTAAATCCATCAGCCTTATTTAAACTAAAAGATGAGCTGGTCAGCTATTTCTCCATGGGGACACAGGGTCTCGTCAAGGCAAAAAAGGCGACACCCATCCAGGGGGACGGACGGCTTGCAGGCCCGGGACGGGTCGATGCCGGCGGGAAATCGTATCAGGCCAAGGCGATTATCATCGCCGCTGGTGCGGATTGGGTGAAGCCTTCATTTCCAGGGGCCAATCTGGAAGGAGTGATTCATTCCAGCCGGTTTTTGAAAGAAGGCCGGATTCCGCCTCGAACCCTGATATTGGGAGGAAACGCGTGGGCCCTGGAACTTGGACAGTTTTTAGGGGGGTGCGGCGGACAGGTCATGCTGGCCGTCCGGGAGCGGGGGATCCTCCCTCACTTCGATCAGGAGATCGGGCAGCGGCTGCGCGGCATCCTGAAGTCGTCGATAACGATATTAAACTCCTCGAGCATCGTTTCCCTTTTAAAAAATAAAGAGGGGTTGAAGGCGACTCTTCTCGTTAATGAAAAGGAGGAGGCCCATCTGTTTGACCGGGTCATTTATCTCGACCGCGCTCCGGCGTTGGGAGGATTGGGACTTGAAACCGTGGGGCTTTCAGATCTGACAACGAATGATCGGCTGGCCACCAAAATTCCCGGCATCTGGGCTGCGGGTGACGCCACCGGCCGAATGCCGTTCCAGTCCCACCGGGCCTCTGCCATGGGGATCATCGCAGCCGAAAACGCTTTGGGAGGAACCCTTTCGTTTAACGAGAAGATCGTCCCCCGAGTTGCCTTCACCTCCCCTCAGGCCGCATCCGTCGGGCTGACCGAGGATGAGGCCGAAGAAGCTGGTTATGATGTTACGACAGGAGCGGCCAGCATGGGGACAAGTCCGATGGCCATGATTCAAGGCGCCACCAACGGGGTAGTCAAGGTGGTCGGAGAAAAAGAGTTCGGGGAACTTCTCGGGGTTCATGTGCTGGCTCCGTTTGCCACTGAAATCATCGGAACTGCGGCATTAGCCATTCAAATGGAGGCGACGTTGGAGGATCTGGCCCGAGCGGTTTTGCCGCACCCAACCATCGCGGAATCACTCGCCGATGCCGCACGCGATGCACTGGGGTGGAGTATTTATATTCCTTAATTGATGACGCTCATGAGAAAGGGATTTTCCGCATGCCTGACGACGCTGTTTATTCTTATCGGATACTTCACCGCCGATGCGTCATGGTTGATCGAAGAGGCAAAGCGCCATGCTTCCGCCCATGGCCGCATTGAGTGCATTGAATGCCATCCAAACATTTTACAAAAGAAAATTCATCCGGATCCTGCAGATGTCGATCTCTCTCCGTATGCTTTTTCCAGTATCGATCCATGTGAAGGTTGTCATCCGTCGGTATATTCCGATCTTGCGGAAAAAAAACACGCGGGGACTTCTCTTCAAACGGATCAGGATTACCGGCGATGCATCCGGTGCCACAACTCCCACTATCAATTGAAGATCTCCGGGACCGGCGGAAACATTGATCCTTCTCAGCCGCTCGAAACACAATGCGGGGTCTGCCATGATCCACAGCAAGATCTCCCCCCCCTTTCTGCTAAAGACAAACCCTGTATGGCGTGCCATCGCCGATGGGACCCCAGGGATGCCCGGGCGGTCTTTTACTCCAGAATATTGTGTCTTCACTGCCATGCACCGGACAAGAAATGCGGATCGCTTAGCGGAAAGAAGAAGCCGGTACCGCTTAACCTCTCACCGGATGGATTTCATCCGCACGACAAGATCTCCTGTATAGTATGCCATCCGGATGCAGCCCGTTTCGGGCATGCCGGCCAGAAGGCAGCCGACTGCCGGATGTGCCATTCCCCTCACAATGAGAAAAGCATCCGGGATAGTCATCTTGGCATCTCCTGCGAAACGTGCCATCTCAAATCCGTTCGTCCTCTAAGAGATGCGCAAAGCGGAATCGTCAAATGGGCGCGGATAAAAGAGGGGGATCTCCCCAGCGTGATTCACAACATGGCCGTTGAGAAGAGCGATCTTTTTTGCTTCAAATGCCACTTCCAGGGGAATCGACTCGGCGCTTCGGGAATGCTTCTTCCCTCCAAGAGCATTCTCTGTCTCCCCTGCCACCCAGCGACCTTTTCAGCGTCCGACCCGATCACGATTTCATCCCTGATCCTTTTCGGATTCGGAATTGCCGCTTCATTCTCGTACTGGCTGTCTGGAGCTTTACCCGCAGAAAAAACGGTTGCAACGGCCAAAAAAAGCGCCGGGCTGGCCGCCTCATTTTTTCAAACGATTTTTTCCGGAAGGATCTTTGCCATTCCCAAAGGGCTTTTTTTAGGCGGCCTGCTCCAGTTGCCGCTTTATCGACAATCGGTTGTGCGATGGGTAATCCACGGGCTGATCGTCTGGCCGTTAATGCTGCGGTTCGGATGGGGGATGATCGCTCTGATCGGATCCCAATGGTTTCCGGAAGCCTGGTTCCCCTGGGTGATGCTCAACAAAAACCATCCCTCTGGTGCCTTCTTGTTCGATTTCACAGGTCTCATAATCATTTCGGGTGCAGCGACAGCCATCATCCGGAATATGTCCAAAACGTTCATAAGGCTGCCGTCTCTTCCGAAAAAAGACCACTTTGCCGCCGGACTCATCGGAGCTGTCGTATTCATCGGTTTTTTGCTTGAAGGGATACGCATTGCCATGACCGGTTCGCCGCCGGGTTCCGGTTATGCCTTCATCGGATACGGCCTCAGCCGGTTGTTTGCCGGAATGGATGGCCTTGATTCCATCTATGGATATGTCTGGTATCTCCACGCCGCAATAACCGGAATCGTCGTTGCATATCTGCCGTTTTCCGGGATGTTTCACATTATCCTGGCTCCGCTCGTTCTGGCGATTAATGCCGCAACGAAAAGATCCGGTCCTAACCATCTTTGATGATGAGAAAATAAAAAGGGGGGAAAATCATGGATATCGAAGGGTATCATATTCCGGAAGATCGATATTATGAAGAAGGGCATTGCTGGGTCAAGGAGGAGAACGGTACCCTGGTTATGGGGATGGACGATTTTGCCCAGAAGCTTGCCGGAGAGATTGTATATGTCCAACTCCCGGAAATCGGAAAGGCGCTCGTTGCCGGAAAACGGTTCGCAAAGGTGGAATCCGGGAAATGGCTCGGAAAAATCAATGCGCCGGTCACCGGAGAACTCGTTGGAGTTAACGAGGAGCTTGAAAACAACCCCGGATTGATCAATCAGGATTGCTATGGAAAAGGATGGATGTTTACAATCAAACCCGCGGACATCGCCGGACTGGCCCGACTGATCCATACTCCGGATGCCATCCGAAAATGGATGTTGGCGGATATCGAAAAGTTTGCAAAAATGTCATGAAAAACCCTGATTACAGCATCCGGCAGCTTGTGGAAATGGACGCCTGCACCCACTGCCGTTTATGTGCCGAAGGATGCCCGGCGGCCTTGGCCGGAGGTGATGGAACGCTTTCAGCGGTATATCGCCTGAGCCGGTTGCGGGAGCATCTGAAAGGAAAATCCGGATTCCTGCAGAAATGGCTCGGCCGAAAAGCGCTTTCCAAGGAAGAATTGCGCATCTATTCGGATACGGTTTTCCGGTGCACCCTTTGCGGAAATTGTCAAGAAGTCTGTCCTGTTGGGATCCACCTGAAAGAGATCTGGTTTTCCCTGCGCCGGGATCTAACTCATTCCGGGGCCTTCCCGAAACAAATCGAACGGATTCCAAAAAATATTTTACACCACCGGAATGTCTTTGCAGAAGAAAACGCCGAGCGGGTCGATTGGGTGGAGGATATGCATCATCCGCCCAAGGACAAGTATTTGAAAAAACATGCGGAAGTGATTTACTTCGCCGGCTGCGTTGCCTCCTATTTTCCTCGGGCGCAGAAAATACCCATCGCGCTGGCAGAAATTTTAACCTACACCGGAGTCGATTTTGCCCTTCTGGGTGAAGAAGAATGGTGCTGCGGCTTTCCATTGCTGGGCGCAGGATTTATGGAGAGTTTCGATGAGATCCGGGAGCACAACCTTGCCTCCGTCCGGAAAATGGGGGCCAAAACCGCAATCTTTGCCTGCCCATCCTGCTATCAGATGTGGAGGGATCATTACGGCGCGCACGTCGAGCTTCTTCATGTGACGGAGTTTCTCCAAAAGCTCATCCGTTCGGGGAAGCTTACGTTCAAATCATTCCCCATCACTCTCACCTACCACGATCCGTGCGATCTGGGCCGGGGGGCCCGGATTTTCGCTCCACCGCGCGAGATCATCCGATCCATCCCGGATGTGATCCTGAAGGAGCTTCCCCGGAATAAAGAAAATTGCCGGTGCTGCGGCGGAGGCGGAAATCTGGAGATGATGGACACGGGGCTGACCGCCCAAATCGCCAGGCTCAAAGTTGAGGAGGTTCTCTCGACCAAATCCCTGGCGGTGGTCACCTCGTGTCAGCAGTGTGTAAGAACCATCACCACGTATGTGAAGCGCAA
Source organism: Thermodesulfobacteriota bacterium (assembly GCA_040753295.1). Classification (GTDB taxonomy): domain Bacteria; phylum Desulfobacterota; class Desulfobacteria; order Desulfobacterales; family UBA2156; genus RBG-13-49-15. The sequence continues at coordinate 4,624 of JBFMEI010000071.1, forward strand.
TAAGATCCCGATCGAAGTGATGGATCTCGTCGAGCTCGTCAGAAAAGCGATGGTGTCATCCTAATCAAGGCGTAAATCCATTTTTCTATTTTGGGGTTGATTTTAATCCATAGAGCGGTCAATATTCCGCCATTTTAACATGAAAAATGATCTCCCAGAGGCCGATGCCGGCATCTGCATTATCTGCTTTTGCTGCAAGGAGATCGGTCCTGAAAAAGCCATGTTGCTGAAATAGGAAAAATGATTTCAAATGAGCTGATAAAAGAGTTGCGGCGGATCGTCGGCAACCGGAATGTTTCGGTCAAGCATCTGACAGAGATAATCTAGAGGTTGAGGCTTTATGGATTTATACCTTCTGGGGAAGCAGACTTGGGATGATTCCCAGCTTGTCTATCATGCCATGGCAAGGCTCGGCCGCGAAGGATTGATCCTTCTTTCTCCGGCAACCCCCTATGTCTGCATCGGATTTCATCAAGACCTTTTCAAAGAAGTGGATGTCGATTTCTGTCGAAATCATCAAATCCCTCTCTTTCGCCGCGATGTCGGAGGCGGCGCTGTCTATCTTGACGGAAATCAGCTTTTTTTCCAGATGATTCTCAAAAGGGATGATCGCCGCATTCCCACCTCCAAAGAACTCTTTTATCAAAAATTTCTCCAGCCCGTCATCCGTGTCTATCGCCGGGTGGGAATCCCGGCTGAATATAAGCCGGTCAACGATGTGATCTCCGGAAATCGGAAAATCAGCGGAAGCGGTGTGGGCGAAATCGGATCGTGCATCGTCTTCGTTGGAAATCTAATTCTCGATTTCAATCATGAAATGATGGCACGTGTTTTGAAAGTCCCGGATGAAAAGTTCCGCGATAAAGTCTATCGGACACTGAAAGAGAATCTTTCCACCATTCGACAGGAGCTCGGCGATGAAAAAAGCCGGGAGTGGAATGAAGACCGCCTCAACAGGATGATGGTCGAAGAGTTTTCAATGCTCCTGGGACCGCTTACCCCCAAACCGCTCGATTCCGGAATCCGTATTAAAATGGAGGAGCTCCGAAGGATCATGATGAACGATGCATGGCTGACGGGCATCAGAAGAAGAAGTTCGACCCGGAAGGTTAAGATCCGTGACGGGGTGCATCTTTTTCAGAAAGTTCATAAGGCAGCGGGCGGACTGATGCGGGCGGACTTTGAAATCCAAAACAGCCGGTTTTCCGGAATTTCAATCTCCGGGGATTTCTTCTTCTACCCGCCGGAGGCACTCCGGATTCTCGAGGCTGATCTTGAGGGAATAAAGCCATCCGACCTGAGATATCTCCTCGAGGCCTTTTATTCCAATCGTTTGATTGAATCGCCGGGGATCTCCATTGATGACTGGGCGGCGCTCTTCGATACCGGATAGTGCGCTCTTGAAGAATAGGATGCTTTTAAAAACGGCGCCGTCTCCTCCGCATGATACGAACTTCTCACAAGCGGTGCGGAAGCTACGTGTTTGAATCCTCTTTTCAATCCTTCCATCCGGTACTCCATAAACTGGTCCGGATGGATGAACTCGACAACCGGATGATGGGTGCCGGAAGGTGAGAGGTACTGCCCCACCGTCAACAGATCGCACCCTGCATCCCGCAGGTCATCGAATACGGCAATAACCTCCTCCTTTTTTTCCCCCAGCCCCAGCATCAGACCTGACTTTGTCGCGATACGGGGATCTTCATTTTTCACACGCTTTAACAGTTGAAGCGAACGCGGATAATCCGCCATCGGCCGGACGCTTGGATACAGCCGGGGTACGGTTTCAACATTATGATTGATAACATGAGGTTTAACTCGGATCACCTGCAAAAGAGCCTTCTGATACCCTTTGAAATCCGGTATGAGCACTTCCACTGAAACCGTTGGATGATTTCGTTTTATTTCTTCTACAACCCGGACAAACTGGGACGCCCCGCCGTCTTTCAGGTCATCCCGGGTTACAGACGTGACCACCACATGGCTCAAGTTCAGCTCTCCAACAGCCAGGGAAACATGAACGGGCTCATTCGGATCCGGAGAAAGCGGCCGCCCCTTGGTGATGCTGCAGAATGTGCAGTTGCGGGTGCAAATGTCTCCGAGAATCATAAAGGTGGCGGTTTTTCTTCCAAAACATTCCATGATATTCGGGCAGTCGGCTTCTTCACAAACCGTGTGAAGCGAAAGCCTGTCGAGAAGTTGCTTAACCTCATGGATCCCTTTTTCTCCCTGAATTTTGATTTTGAGCCACTCCGGCTTTTTCTTATGCATTTTCTTCGCTCTTAGCCCATGCGTCCAGTATCGACGGATGGATGAATTTCGGCTCCAAGCCGAACTGCCCTGCAAAATAGGTGGCGACCTGAGCAAAAAGCACATCCATATCCAGCGGGCGGCCGATCTCTTTCTGAAGCGACGTCACCCCTTTATCGGGAATGCCGCACGGATGGATCCATTTGAAATGTTCCAGGTTTGTGTTAACGTTGAAGGCAAATCCGTGCATGGTCACCCAGCGCCGGATGGAGCACCCGATGGCCGCAATCTTCTCATTTCCAAGCCACACGCCCGTATGGTTATCGATTCTTCGGGCATGAAGTCCATATTCCTCATTCAATAACCGGATAAATGTCTCTTCGATCTTCCAGATGAACTTCCGGACATCTTTTCCATGATGGGAAAGATTTAGAATCGGATAGCCGACGATCTGCCCGGGGCCGTGGTAGGTCACATCCCCGCCGCGGTAAACTTTGAATATGCCGACCCCCCATGTCTTTAACTGTTCCCGGCTCGCAGTGATGTTCGATTCCCTCCCCCGGAGCCCCAGCGTGAGAGTCGGCGGATGTTCCAGAAGAAGCATCAGGTCTTCGATCTCTTCATGCTGACGCTTCCGGAAAAGCATTTCCTGAATCAAAAGCGTTTCCTGGTAGTCGGCCCTTCCCAAGTTGACGACAAAAAGCCTCATCCGGTATCCTTTCCCGTCATCCTTTTCGCTCTGAGTATAACAGATTCTACCATAATCGGGATCCGCTTCAAGATGAAAAAGAGCTGAATAAGATGCATCAGCCGGAATGCGCCGGGCTCTTTCCGTTGACAACATTTTTCTCTTATTCTATGGTTTATCTTAAACTGATACTTTTACAAGGAGTCTACCATGAAATACCGTTTTCTCGGATCAACCGGGCTTCTGGTCTCCAGAATCAGCCTTGGAACCATGACGTTTGGAACCCCGGACTGGGGGTGCGACGAAGCGGAATCACATTCCATCATCAAAAAATATATTGATTCCGGCGGCAACTTTCTAGACTGCGCCGATATTTACGCCGGGGGCAAATCCGAAGAGATCGTCGGCCGCCTTTTGCCCCAGATCGACCGGGATCAAATTATTATTGCCTCAAAATGTTACTTTCCCATGGGAACGGAACCGAATCAATACGGGCTTTCCCGGAAGCACATCATCGCTTCATGCGAGGGAAGCCTGCGGCGATTGAAAACCAACTATATTGATTTATACTATCTCCATGGACCCGATCCGATCACTCCCCTTGAAGAGACCATGAGCGCTTTTAATGATCTGGCACGGCAAGGGAAGATCCGTTACGTGGGATGCAGCAATCTGTTTGCCTGGCAGATCGCCAAAGCCTTCGGGGTTTCGGCCCGAATGAATCTGGAACGACCGGTTGCGGCTCAACATATTTACAGCCTGATCCATCGAGAACCGGAAAGAGAGATTATCCCGGCAATTTCGGATCACGGAATCGGTCTCTTCTGCTTCAGCCCGCTGGGAGGGGGCCTTCTCAGCGGGAAATACAAGGGAATGACACAACCCGCCAAGGGGACGCGACATTTTTTCAGGACACAGGTCGACGGCCCCCGATTCTGGCACCCGAAAGGATTAAAAACGACAGAACTCCTGGAGAAAGCATCATCTGAATCGGGCTTTTCCATGTCCAAACTTGCAATCGCCTGGCCTTTAAAACGAAAGAGCGTCACTTCCGTCATCATCGGCGTCCGGACGGTAAAACAGCTTGAGGAAAATCTGGCCCCTTCGGACTGGGATATGCCGGATGAGGTTTGGCACGTTCTGGAAGCGCAGACAAGACCGCAGGAGGAGTATTTAACCTGGTTCAACCGACGAAACTATGAACGACTTTTCAGCGCTGCCGAGTTTTATGACGATTCAAAGAAGCTCCTCTGAATGCCGGCCTTGAGGCGTCCGACGAGATACCCGTCCATCATGAGATGAACAAAGTGGTGGATCACGCAAAAGGCAAGGGAGAGGCCGTATTGGGGGAAAAGGGTCGTTTGAAGCAAAACCGAAAGCGGGAGG
>JBFMEI010000072.1:0-8880 GCA_040753295.1 Thermodesulfobacteriota bacterium
TCATCGACCGGTTCTCGCCGGCTCTTTATACGGCACTGGGGGTCTTTCTCCCGCTGATCACGGTCAACTGCGCCATCCTGGGCGTCTCCCTCTTCATGGTGGAGCGGAACTACACCTTCAGTGAAAGCCTTGTCTTTGGACTGGGATCCGGGATCGGATGGGCCCTGGCGATTACTTCCATGTCGGCCATTCAGCAGAAACTGCGGTATGCCGATCTGCCTGAAGGATTGAAAGGATTTGCCGTCAATATGATCACCACGGGATTGATGGCCATGGGATTTATGCTCTTTGCAGGGATTTCCCTGGAGTAGAGGATCGGTATGCCGGGAGGTGAATCCGTCTATCTGATTGCCGCATTGGTCTTCACTGTCGCGATTTCCCTGATGGTCGGGGGGATTCTCCTCCTGGAATCCAGAATATCCATTAAAGGGGATCGCACGGTTTTTATCAATGATCAGACGGATCAGGGGATCCGGGCAAAGACCGGAGCGACGCTCCTCTCCCTCTTGACTCAGAACGGGATTCTGCTTCCATCGGCATGCGGGGGTAAAGGAAGCTGCGGACTCTGTAAATGCAGGGTTCTGGAGGGCGGGAGAGACATCCTACCCACTGAGTTGGCGCATCTGACCCGAAAAGAGAAAGAGCGGAAGATCCGGTTGTCCTGCCAGTTGAAAATCAAGGAAGATCTGCGAATTGAGATCCCCCAGGAAATTTTTAACATTAAAAAGTATCATGCCACCGTGGTTTCAAACGAAAATGTGGCGTCGTTCATCAAGGAATTAAGGCTTGCTCTCGATCCGGGGGAAAGGATTCCGTTTAAAACCGGTGCTTATGTTCAAATCGATATCCCGGAATATGAGCGGGCATACCGGGAAATCGATGTGGGAGAACCCTATAAAAAAGTCTGGGATAAATTCGATTTCTGGGGGCTTAAAGCCAAAAGCGAAGAAGCGGTTTACCGGGCTTATTCCATGGCCAATACTCCGGAAGAGAAGGAATTGAGATTTACGATTCGGATCGCCACCCCTCCACCTGGAGAAACTGAAATACCGCCCGGAGTCGCCTCTTCCTATTTATTCATGCTCAAACCCGGAGACCGGGTGACCCTGAGCGGGCCTTATGGTGAATTTTATATCAAGCCTACCGACAGGGAAATCTGTCTGATCGGAGGCGGTGCCGGTATGGCGCCCCTGAGGGCCCACATTTTTTATCAGCTTCTGACTGAAAAGACCCGGAGAAAAATGACATTCTGGTATGGTTCGAGATCAAAAAAAGAGCTTTTTTATGAAGATGAATTCCGGGAGCTTGAAGCCCGGCATGATAATTTCTCCTTTGTGGTTTCGCTCTCAGATCCACAGCCGGAAGACCACTGGAAAGGACCTGTCGGATATATCCATCAGGTGGCGTATGATTCGTATCTGAAGTCCCATCTGAATCCCGGAGAGATTGAATTTTATCTCTGCGGTCCTCCTCCCATGCTCAAAGCGATTCTCAGGATGCTTGATGATCTCGGCGTGGATCCGGAAATGATCGCTTTTGATGATTTCGGAAACTGAAGGTTCAGAGGTTAACCCATTTTTTCCAGAGGGCGCCGTTCCGGAACATAGTGACGCTCAATCAGATTTTTATTCCACGCTTCAGAAACGTAGAGGCTGCAGTAGCAGCTTCCGAATTCTTCAACATCCTTGGTTCTGTAGACACACGGGCAGATAATATCCTGGTCCCTGGTACGATCTCCGGAAGCCAGCCGGCATGGGCAGGCCATATAGCCGTATCGCCGCTTGTTTACCAGGAGCGCTTCAAGGAGTTCGAAGACCCGGTTTTTATCGATGTTGAAGAAATACCCCTTTTCTTCCTGACTCTTCTTCAAAGTCCGGTATAGATTTTCCATATCCATCATAGCCCAAGCGCCTCCCTGATTTCCTGCTCTTTATATCCCACGATTACTTTCTCGCCGATAATGATCGTGGGAAATGAGCATCTGGGGTTGAATTTCTTGACGTCTTCAAGGATGGCTTTCCGTTCATCCCCTTCAAGCAGGTCCACATCGACGAATTCATACTGGATCGTGCACTCGTTTAAGAATTTTTTAGTGCTTTTACAATGGCTGCAGGTACTGAGAGAGTAAAGCTTGACAGCGGGTTGGGGCATCTTCTTTTTCCTTTGACCTAATATAGGTTTGAGTTAATTCGGTTTAATTACAATTTCCTCGAAACTCTTCCGCCATTTGGGGGCCTGAAGGGTCTTGGACGTATCAAAATACCCTACAGCCATGAGAAGCGGTATCCAGTAATGATCCGGAATCGCAAAGGCTTTCTTGACTCCGTCATGGTCAAATCCGTCCATGGGGTGAGTATCCAGTCCCAGGCTTTTCGCGGCAAACATAAGCGCCATGGCGAAAAATCCGGCGTTTTTACAGGCAAACGCCTGTCTCTTTTCTTCGCTTGTCCCGTAAAGTGTTTTGCAGGCATTCAGAAACCACTCATGCTGGGCTTCGGTCATCGACCCGGCGTTTACCATTTCTCTGAAATTTCTTTCAACAAAAAGATGCCCCTCTTTCCAGGCATCCCGGTCTGCCAGAACAATAAGAAGAACAGGCGCCTCGCTCACCTTGGGTTGATCCCAGGCCAGTTTCCGAAGCTTCATCTTCTCTTCAGGATCTCTTAGAACGACCAGACTCCAGGGCTGCAGGTTAAAACTGGATGGGGCTTTGGCCGCAGTCTCAATCATTTCCTTAAGAAGCGCATCTGAAACTCCTTTGTTTTGATCAAAGAAGTTGACCGCTCGTCTTTGACTGACAATCTCTTTGAAATTCATGGAATTCTCCTTTCTTTGGTCACCTGAACTCAGGTGACGATTTCGCCGGCTCATGAAAAGCCGGAACCGGCTGTGCAGGTATAGCAGTGGTCGCCCACCGCAATGGGAGTCCCAGGTCCCGGCGGTTGTCGGACTTCAGAAATATGGATTTTGCTCTGGTTCAGATAGAGGCCGGCGGCCTGATTAAAATCGCAGTCGAAAAGATAACCGTCCCACGACACGGATATCAGGGAGCGGCACATCAGCCCCTCGACAGCGCAGGGATTAAAGGATGAAACCAGTTTGCTCATATAGGATTCGATATTCCCGGAAGCGATCAGCCATTCCCGGTACCTGCCCAGAGGAACATTGGCGAAGCTGTATAATCCGTTGAAGGTCACTCCCCATTTCTGTTGAAGAATTCGATGAAAACGGGTCGAAATCTCTCCCTGGGGAGAGGATGGGAGAAATGCACCTGCCGGGTTCACGACCAGATTCAACTCAAGCCCGCCGTCTTCTTTCCCATACCCTTTTTCATTGAGGATCTTAAGCATCTCAATGCTGTTTTGAAAAGCCCCTTTTCCTCGCATGGCTTCGGTTTGTCCGGCATTCAGGGAAGGAAAGGAGGATGTAATGACGACTCGGTATCGTATGAGAGTATCCAGCAGGGATTCGGTGCAGTTTAATTGAGCACTCAAGTTGGAGCGCAGAATAATCCTGGAGGAAAGACCGGAAAGGGCCTCCAGAAAAAACGGAAGGTCCGGATGAAGCTCCGGGGCTCCCCCGGTGATGTCGATGCTTTGAAAAGGAATGCGGGTGGCTGCCTGAACCACATCTCCCATGGTGTCCCGGTCCATCATCTCCTGTCGATGGGGTCCTGCAGCCAGATGGCAATGGGTGCAGATCTGGTTGCATTTGAGCCCGATGTTGACCTGAAGTGTCGTTACATTTTCCCGGTCGAGCGTTAATCCGCAATGAAGAAGGGTTTCGGAAAACGGAGGGAATAAAGTCAGGCCGGATGGATCGGCTTTGAGAGAAAAACCCATATATCAGATTCCTGTCATCAGCAAATTCAGTCTCTGGAGATTATATTGAAAGCTTTTCTGCCGTGTTTCGCATCTGGACTGCATGAATCAGGGAAGCGCCGCCCCGGATAGCGACCGCCACATGGACGGCTTCGGTCATCTCACCCATCCCCGCTCCCTTTTCAAGACAATCCCGGGTATAGGCATCAATGCAGTAAGGGCATTGAACCGCATGGGCGACAGCCAGGGCAATGAGGGATTTTTCCCTTGTAGTAAGCTCCCCTTCCGCAAAGACAGCACTGTAATATTGAAAAAATTGTTTTGCAAGCTCCGGGGCGTCTTTTCCGACTTCCTGGAATTTCGCCAGGTCGTTGGGTGCATAATACGATTCCATGGGACACCTCTTTCTACCTAAACGCTCATTTTAGGTTCTACCTAAATTGAGCGCTCAATTTAGGTTCTATTCAATTTCTCCGGTTTTTGACCGATTGCGTAAATCCAGGTAATTTTTTGAAGAAAACGGTGAAAGGCTGCCGGGAGAGATCCGGTTTAAAAAATCGATCAGATCCTCAAGCTCATCAATATCCTGCAGCATCGGAAGAATATGAATCGAAAGTCCCGTTTCCAGAATCCGGTTGACGGTATCCTGAAAAACCGATCCGGATCCCCACCGGATGTTCTGAAAAGCCTTGGGAAGAAAAGATGAAGAGCGGAATCCGATCAGATAGTATCCTCCATCTGCTGAAGGTCCGATGACGCTCTGATTTTGGATAAGCGCGGAAGCTGACTCCTGAAGTATTGATCCGGTGAATTCAGGAATATCGCTTCCCATCAGGATGGAACGCGAATAGCCGTCCGAAAAGGAGCGTAAAAAAGCGCTTGCCATCCTTTCCCCCAAATCAGAACCTTCCTGGGGTATATAATGATGCTGATTTCCGAGCCATCTGGAGACGGACTCTCCGCGATCCCAGGGAAAGTAATGGACCCTGACCGGATATCCTGATGATTCCAGGGCAGAGAGCATCTGGGTTACGCAGTCCTTATAAAACTCCAGGGTTTTAATTTCTCCCAGCTTTCCGGCAAGACGGGTTTTGACCTCTCCTAATACAGGATCTCTCACAAAAATCATTACGCAAAGCGAACCGTTATCCATGGATTTTATCTTTTTGATTCAGGAGATCTCCGGAGAGATCCCCCTCTCTATTCGAAACATATCTTATAGTTAATAGCATCAGGGGCGAGGATCCGGGATAATTCTCCATTGTTTTGATAAAAGACATGAAGGTCTGCCGGGCAAGAGCGGCAAAGTCGATCCGCCCTGTATGTTCCGCCAGCCGGAATAAGGCATTGACCGCCACAGATCCGGATGACGGAATGACGTTGTCGTGAGTCTCTTTGAATCTGACGATCAGATTTTCCGTGGACGCATGAATGTTGGTGAAAAAACCGTAGCGGGTTTTATCATAAAACTCTTGAATCAGGATATCTGAAAGCTCTGTTGCATGGTCGAGCCATCTTGAATTGAAATCCGATTCGTACAGATCGACAAGGGCCTGGATTAAAAAGGCGTAATCGGGTGCAAGGGCTTCAATCCGGCGTTCGTTCTCCCTCCAGATTCGATAAAGACGTTTCTTTTCAGAATCATAGAGCGATGACAGGATAAACTCCATGCACTTTTGTCCGGCCTCCAGATATCGTTTTTCCCCCAGCACCGGATAAGACCTGGCCAGGGCGGAGACCATGAGTGCGTTCCACTCCGTGATGATTTTATCATCAAGATGGGGTCTGGGCCTTTGGCTTCGAGCATTCAGGAGCTGCCTTTTAGCTCGATCCAGAATCTCTCTGATCCCGGCTGCCGGCATATTGAATTTTTCAGCGGTCTGTTCGATGCTCTTCTGACGGAACAGAATGTTTTTGCCGTCAAATTCACCGTACGGATCGGTCTTGACATTTCCATCACGGGTTGCCCCATAGCGATAAGCAATGATTTCAGCATTTTCTTTACCTGAGATTGCTTCGATTTCCTGATATCGCCATGCATAGAAGGCACCTTCCTCTTTTTGGGAATGGTCAACCCTGAAAGGGGAGTCGGGCCTTTCCGGATAGCTGTCGGCATCCTCGGCACTGAAAAATCCGCCTTTTGAGTGAGTCATTTCCCTGAGCACGTATTCGATGCTTTCTTCCGCGATCTCCCTGTAGAACGGATCTGCGGTGATCCGAAAGGCTTCCACGTAATTTCCGATCAATTGGGCATTGTCATAAAGCATTTTCTCAAAATGAGGGAGATGCCATTGAGCATCGGTTGAATATCTGTGAAATCCGCCTCCGATCTGATCGTAAATTCCTCCACTTGCCATGGCAGTTAAGGTTTTCAATGCCATTTCCATGGCGTGTTCGCCCCTCTTTCCGGCTGAGCCGGAGGACCGGGTATGGTAAAACATGAGGAATGAAAGGATGGAAGGAGAAGGGAATTTGGGTGCTTTGGAGAATCCTCCCCGGATATTGTCATGGATTTTTTCAAACGCATCAAGGGTCTTATCGAGGATTTCAGGATCGAAATGAGATGACGGTTCAGGCCCGTCTGCCATACCTTTAAGTCCTCTGACAACATCCTCCGCAGAGTCAAGAATTTTATGATGCCGGAGAGGGTCTGACCAGGCTTTTGACAGCAGATTCAACAGATTCGGCCATGAAATCATTCCGGGTCTCGGATCCGGCGGGAAATAGGTTCCTCCAAAAAACGGCTTCAAATCCGGTGTCAGAAATATATTCAACGGCCACCCTGCAGAGCCTGTCAGGGAGGAGACCGCCGTAATATAGATCTGATCCAGGTCAGGACGTTCTTCCCGGTCCAGTTTGATGCAGACAAAGTGAGCGTTCATCAGTTCGGCGACTTGTGGATCGCTGAATGATTCTCTTTCCATGACATGACACCAGTGGCAGGTCGAATATCCGACCGATAAAAGAATGGGCCTGTTCTCCTTCCTTGCCTTTGTAAACGCTTCATCTCCCCAGGGATACCAGTCGACGGGATTATGGGCATGCTGGAGCAGGTAAGGGCTCTTTTCGTGGATCAACCGGTTTGTCATAGATTTCACCGCAGAACACTCATATCACCTGAATCAGGCAAAATTCAGGTATCACCTGACGCTCAATTCAGGTATCAACAAGCTATTTCTTGTCCAGTTTTTCAAGTTCCTGCATCAATAGGCCCAGATCCGGCCTTCTGTTGATGTCGCTGACATGGATATACCGGATGACCTGATTCTTATCGATAATGATGACAGCCCGGTCTGCAGTTCCGTCGGACCGAAGAACTCCGAACCTGTCGGCAACCGCACCATGGGGCCAGAAATCGGAAAGGACCGGGAACCATAAATCCCCCATCTGCTTTGTCCAGGAATAGAGAGTCGGGATATTGTCCGTGGTGATTCCCAGAAGAACGGCATCATGTTCTTCAAAGAGTTCTTTGGAAATGTTATAGCCGGGCCACTGATCCGAACAGACCGGCGTCCATGCAGCCGGGACAAACGAGATCACCACATTTTTAACACCTTTAAAGCGGCTTAAAGAAACCGGTTTTCCGGACAGGGAAGGGAGTTCAAATTCCGGAGCAGGATCTCCGGCTTTGACCTTTAAGACACTGTCGACCGGTTTGAGGATACCGGGATTAAAAACCGTATCCTTGAATACATCCGATAATCCGAACCCCGGAGATCCCCATGCCAAAATCACCAGTCCGACAATGCCGACCCGGATGATTTTCCTCATTTTGCGCCTCCTTTCTTTATTCCGGAAAGCGATGCAATCTCATTTAAAAATCGTTCCGGATCATCAAATCCTCCCAGCTTTGAAAAAAAGACCTTTGTTTTTTTTGCTCCATCCGATTTTACCCCGAAAAAATAAGGAGTTCGGGCTTCGCCGACCCGATTGTGAATGGTGAAATCCGGATCTTCAAAAAGCGGAAATTGAATCTGATATTTCTTTTGAAAGACCGCCACCTCATAGGCACTGTTTCCGGTCCCAATCCCGATGAGTTTGATTTTATCTTTCAGATCCGGGTGTTGGGACAGTTTTTCAAAAAGCCGATTCACGTTGGGAGCTTCTTTTTGACAGTGGGGGCAGTACATGCTGAAAATCTGGATAATCACCGCATCTGCCTTAATATCTGAAATTTTAAAGAGTTTGGATCCGGTGACGCCGAGATATTCCCTGGATATGGAGGTCTCGGAAAGCGCCAGGGAAATGGATGGAAATTCATCTCCGGCTTGTGGAATCTTGCTTTCCGAATAGGACGACCCGGGCAGAGCACAAATCATAAGACCGATTATAATTCCTGTAATCCGATGTTTCATTTCCCCTTTTTCCTCCTTAAATAAAATGTTGAATCCCGGTTCTGGGATTAATTTCCTTCTTATCCCAAATCACCCATAATCTGGAAGTCACAAAATAATTTCATATCTTGACTTGACAAGGGCTATGGGATCAATTATTCTAAATAGTAACCATTACTGATAAAAGATGTTTTTAAATTATTCTTCTGATGAAAACCTGAAATTAGTGATTATGATACGATATCGACCGATGCTTCACCTTCCAATATTGCAATTTCCAAATAAAATCAAAGTGATTTAACTCCAAGGAGGAAAAATGGAAGAAAAAATCAAGGAAGTTAAGGAAAAAGCGAAAGGGATAGACCCCAAGGATGTCACCATCTGTGAAGCAACCGCACAGATGCTCGAAAAAGCAAACCGGGATGGTGTTGAAACTGCTTTCCACCGCGCCGCTGCAATGAAACCCTGCCCCATTGGAGCCGATTCAGCCTGTTGCAAGCATTGCGCCATGGGACCTTGCCGTTTGAATTCCAAAGATCCCTATGGAAAAGTAGGGGTCTGCGGTGCCACCATCGACACCATCATGGCAAGAAATTTTGCAAGAATGGTGGCCACCGGAAGCGCCTGTCACAGCGATCATGGAATGTCCATGCTCGATCTTTTCCGGGAAGTCGTGAAGGGAAAGATCAAGGATTATCGAATTAAAGATACCCTTAAACTCGAAT
>JBFMEI010000073.1:0-8837 GCA_040753295.1 Thermodesulfobacteriota bacterium
CAGCCGTTGCCGGCGCTTTCTGGGGTTTTGTTTATCTGCGATGGGAGCGCATCACTCCGGTGATCATCTCACATTCCCTTTGGAGCTCCGTCATTTTTTCCATCCTTCCCATCCCCTGAAACAGTCAGAATCCGAAAATCACTGTTGACAATCGGATGCACTTTAACTATGTGATAATCCGTCGTTTCCGAATATTTTTACCGAATATTTTTTCCATCCGGATGCGGCGTTGCGATCCACCCCAACTGGCCTCAAAGGTGCGAGCTTATCTTGCATGCAACACCTTCACATTCGGACGAATCTTCTCAAATCGAACTCCGTGACATCTGGAAGTGCTTTAATTCCAATGAAGTGATCAAGGGCGTCTCGCTCAAAGCCCGGAATCATGATGTGATATCCATTATCGGATCAAGCGGATCCGGAAAAAGCACCCTTTTACGCTGCATCAACCTGCTTGAAGTTCCGGACCGCGGATCGATCTTTATCGATCGTGTACCGGTCCGGTTTATTCGAAATAAAGACGGATCCATGATCCCGGCCGACCGGGCCCAGATAATCCGGCTTCGTACCAAAGTCAGCATGGTCTTTCAGAATTTCAACCTCTGGTCGCACATGACGGTTATTCAGAATCTGATTGAGGCTCCTATCCGGGTCCAGAAGCGCCCCAGGAATGAAGCAGTGGAATATGCGGAATATCTTCTCCATAAGGTGGGGATTGCTGAAAAACGGGATGAATATCCGAGCAGGCTCTCCGGAGGCCAGCAACAGAGGGTGGCCATTGCCCGTGCATTGGCAGTCATGCCGCAGGTTCTGCTGCTTGATGAGATTACTTCCGCCCTTGACCCGGAGCTGGTTGGAGAAGTGCTGAATGTTATCCGGGATCTGGCAAAAGAAGGTCGGACCATGATCATCGTCACTCATGAGATGAAGTTTGCAAAGGAGGTATCCAGTCACGTCATTTTTTTAAATCAGGGGGTGATTTTTGAAGAAGGACCTCCATCGAAAATATTCGAATTCCCTCAAACAGATCGATTGAGGGCGTTTTTATCAAGCAGTTGATTTCAACCTCAATTTAGGTTCAAGATGTAACCGGTATTCGAATAGTAAGTTTCGGGAAGAGGGCGCCGGCAGAAGGGCCCAGTTGCCGGGTAAATAAAAAATGCAAATCAAAGGAGGAAAGAGGATGAAGACATGCGGGAGGATTCTAATTCTTTTTATTGCGCTGACCATCGTACCAGCAATTGCAGGGGGGGCTGAAAAAATCCGGATCGCAACCGAAGGTGCCTATAGTCCTTTCAACTATGTGAATCCAAAAGGAGAGCTGGAAGGGTTCGATGTGGACATCGCCAAGGCCCTTTGTGAATCGATGAAGGCTGACTGCTCTCTGGTCGCCCAGGACTGGGACGGCATCATTCCTGCGCTTCAGGCAAAAAAATATGATGTCATCGTCGCCAGTATGGCGGTCACTGAAAAACGAAAACAGGCCATCGCATTTACAAAGCCTTATTACTATTCGGTGGCATCTTTCGTGGTCAGAAAGGAGTCGAATTTTCAGGATAAAACCGAAGCGCTGATCGGTAAAACAATTGGAGTTCAACGGGCCACCATTCATGAGGGAACCATCAAAGAAATGTATGGCGACAAAGTCACCATAAAAACCTATGACACCAATGAGAATTGCATTCTGGATCTGAAAAACAAGAGAATTGATGCGATGATCGCTTCCCGGCCGCTGATGGCCCACTATATCAAACATCATCCCGAGTCCGGATTTGCATTCCTTCTGGGACTCTACAATCCGGTCGATGCCGCGATCGGGCTGCGGAAAGAAGACAAAGCACTATTAAATAAATTCGACACCGCACTCGATGCCATTATCAAAAACGGAACTTACGAAAAAATCAGCGTCAAATGGTTTGGGGAGTCTTTACTGAAGAAATAGAGATCATCATCAAGTTTGAAAAGAAGTCGGCAGTCAAACAGATTGCCGATGAAAAATGATATGGTTTATTCCCTGCTCATCCGCTGCATATTCCTGAATTTCTTAAAGCATATGCAGCGGATGAATCTCTCCCCGGAGGCGTGTGGTCGATCTGAAAGGGTATGGAGGTCAAATTGCAATCGGTTCGGCCGTGACGGTTGAGATTTTTACGGCTTCTCTGATTGTGGGACTTGTCATCGGGTTGATCGCTGCACTGGCCAAACTTTCCAGGCACCGGGTGGTCAGAATAATCGCCGATCTTTATTCAGATACGGTTCGGGGGCTTCCGGAGCTTCTCACTATTCTTCTGGTCTACTTCGGACTCCCGATTCTGATTGCCCGTATCCTCTCCCGGTTTGGGATTGATTTTTACCTCGAGATCAGCCCTTTTACAGGAGGGGTTACGGCGTTGGGATTCTATTTCGGCGCGTATGCCTCTGAAATATTGCGCGGTGCGATCTTATCTGTACCGAAAGGACAGATCGAGGCGGCCAGGGCCTTTGCCATGACCCGGTCCCAGATTTACCGCCGGGTGATTTTGCCTCAGGCGTGGCGGATCGCCCTGCCGGGATTGGGGAATATGACGCTGGCGCTCATGAAAAATACAGCTCTGGTTTCCATCATCGGACTCGACGATTTGATGCGGAAAACCTCCATGGCGACGGCGGTCACCCATCAACCCTTCACGTTTTATTTCACCGCCTCGTTGATCTATCTGGCGCTGACCATCCTGATCTCCATCGCCATGCATGTTCTGGAATCAAAGGCATCCCGGGGGATCAAAGAGGTTCAGGCATGATCCTGGATTTGATATCAGAAAGTCTGTCGCCGCTTCTAAAGGCGTCTGTTTTAACCATTCAACTGACCTTTGTAACACTTGGCATCGGGGGATGCCTGGCGTTGCCGCTCGCATTAGGGCGGTTGTCGAAAAATCGATGGATCAGATCGACGTGTTTTGCGTATGTCTATTATTTCCGCGGGACCCCTCTGCTGGTTCAGATTTTTCTGATCTATTACGGACTTCCTCAAGTCGGGGTGGTCTTCAGCGCCCATCTTTCCGCGCTGATCTCACTGAGTCTCAACACGGCGGCGTACACGGCCGAGATCATCCGGGGAGGGATTCAGGCGGTTCCGGCAGGTGAAATTGAGTCCGCTCACGCCATGGGAATGAACCGGAGGCAGGTTTTGTTTCGAATCATCCTGCCTCAGATGGTCGGTTTTTCCCTGCCGGCATATGGAAATGAAATCATTCTGCAGATCAAAGCGACGTCCCTGGCGAGCACCATCACGCTCATGGATCTGACCGGAATGGCCCGTACTCTGGCTGCCGACACTTATGCACCGCTTGAAATATTTTCCGCAGCCGGCATGATCTATCTGATCATGGTTTTTTCCGCATCAAAATTTGTTTCGGTAATGGAAAAACGGTTGACGATTTATCGCCGCTGAGGGATGATCGCCGGAAGAGAAAAAGAACCGGATGTTTTCATGAAGGAGCTTTAAAGAATGGACACCGAATGGCTTAAACGGGCATATCCCGAATATTTCACCACAGCACCTAAAAAAGTCACGGACCTGGTGGTGCTCCGGGGAGAAGGAAATTACCTCTATTCCATAGACGGGGAGAAGTATCTTGATTTTGTACAAGGAGTGGCGACCAATGCTCTGGGGCATTGCCACCCTTCTCTGGTCAGTGCTGCGGTAAATCAGCTTCAGTCGTTGGGACATGCGTCGTTCAACCTGGTCAGCTACCCAAGCGCCCTTCTGCTGGCTGCCGGACTCCGGAACCACACCGGAAGGCTCGATAAATACTTTTTCACAAATTCAGGGGCCGAAGCTGTTGAAAGCGGTATCAAGCTCTCCCGGTTTATCAGCGGGAAAAGCTCTGTCATTGCCTATCGGGGCTCCTTTCATGGAAGAACCATGGGAGCGGCTTCGGTTACGGGCTCAAGCGTAAAATTCAGGAAACATTATGCTCCGTTTCTCCCCCAGGTCTATTTTGCTCCGTATCCCTACTGTTTTCGATGCCCTTTTCATCAGCATATGGAGAACTGCTCACTGGATTGTCTGAATTATCTTTTAGAGGATTTTGAGCTCATCATTCCTTCCGAAGATACGGCAGCCGTGATTTTCGAACCCGTGATGGGGGAAGGGGGGTATGTGGTTCCTCCAAAAAAATATGTGAAAGGACTGAGCGATTTCTGCAAGGAGAAGAGGATATGGCTCATGTTTGATGAAGTTCAATCCGGAATGGGGCGGACAGGAAAAATGTTCGCTTTTGAGCACTTCGGCGTCGAGCCGGATATTCTTTTGCTGGGAAAAGCCGTGGGAGGCGGATATCCTCTCGCCGTTGTGGCCGCCAATCGGGAAATCATGGATCAATGGCCTCCCGGATCCCATGGATCGACCTTCGGAGGGCATCCGGTGGCATGTGCTGCCGGATCGGCACAGCTTGAAATCATCGGGAAGCCCGAATTTCTGGATTCGGTCAACGAGAAAGGAGTCTTTTTCCGAAATCTTCTGATATCACTTCAACAGAAGCATTCCCGGATCGGAGATGTGAGGGGACTGGGGTTGATGAATGCTGTTGAGCTGGTTCATGCCGACAAAACAGCGGATCCGAAACTGGCCAATTCGATGATCGCCTATCTATTTTCCAGAAAGATACTGGCATATTCCTGCGGGGCTAAGGGAAACATTCTTCGATTCATGCCGCCTCTGAACGTGGAGAAAAACGTTTTGGAGTTTCTGGTTCAAACCCTAGACGACGGTTTATCTCAAATCGATGAGTAAGGAAAAGCGAGGACTGCGCAGATATGAAAGACCCACTCCTTTATGCCCATCTTACCTGGCCTCAGGTCCGGGATTTGAAAAAAGAAAACCTGGTTGTGGTGCAGCCTTTTGCCGCCATTGAAGACCATGGATTCCATCTGCCTCTTGAAACCGACTGTCTCCTGATCAACGCCCTGTCCCTGGCTGCAGTTCGGAAGGTAAAAAAAAACGTTCTCCTGATGCCGCTGATCCCTTATGGATATGTCGAACACCATATGGATTTCCCCGGGCCCATCTCCATCGACGGACATCACCTGATCGGCTATCTGGGGGGTGCTCTGAAAAGTCTGGCACGGCATGGATTCAGGAGAATTCTCGTAACCAACGGGCATGGCTCAAATCGGTCCTTCATGGATGCCGCCGCCAGAATGGTGATGGATGAAACAGAAGCCATTATCGGCTGTATCACTCCTTATTCTCTGGTAAAGAACGAAATAAAGAGTATTTGCGAATCGCTGTATATCTCCCATGCAGAAGAACTTGAGACATCTCTGGTACTCTATCTGGATGAGACGCTGGTGGATATGGAGAAGCGGGTGAAGGAGATCGGTTTTCCGGTATCGAAGTTTCACTGGCGAAGCCTGATCGATGCTCCTCCGTTGAGTTTTGTGGACCGGTGGTCCCGGATTTCGGAGTCTGGGGTGGCGGGAGACGCCACCCTTGCGTCAAAAGAAAAAGGGGAGAGGCTCTTTCACGTGATCGTGGATCGGCTGGCTGAACTGATCCAGGATTTCATGTACCGGGAAATCAAGCCGAACCGGGACCACCATCAGCCGGTTTTATCAGCCTGAAATCCGATCCTTTCATCAGTTTTCCGCTTCGATTGAGCCTCCCCTTATTCCGGTTCTAATCTATTTCCGGTATTCAGTGCTGTGGGATACCTCTGTCCCCGTATCCACGGCCTCTTTGTCTGCGATCTCGAGAGATTTGTCCAGGGCATTCAACGCTTCATCAATCTGGGGTTCGGTGATGATTAAAGGAGGTGCAACCACCAGGGTGTCGTACCAGGGGCTGATATAAACCCCCCGCTGCATGGCATCCTGGCTTACCCGTCCTGTCATCAGGGCTTTCCCGCTGAATTTATCGGCTTTTGTGTCAAAAGGCTCCCTGGTTTTCCGGTTTTTGACAAGCTCGAGCGCCCAGAAGTGCCCGATCCCACGGACATCGCCGACGCAGAGGTGTCTCTCCGAAAGGGCGTAAAGCTTCTGTTTCAGATAGGCAGATACCCTCTGGGGGAGCCCTGAAGCCATGAGCTTTTTCAGTTCGGAGATTGCCGCCGGAATCGGCGCGGCAGAGAGCGGGTGAAATGCATAGGTATGGCCGTGGCAAAAAACCTCTTCTTCAAAAAACTGACCGATCTTTGCCGACGTGGCGGTAACGGCAAGAGGCGTATATGCGGCGCTTGCTCCTTTTGCCGTGGTGATGACGTCTGGAATCACCTTCCAGTGTTCGATGGCAAACGGGGTCCCGGTCCGGAACCAGCCGGACATGACTTCATCGGCAATCAGCATCACCTTCTGTTCATCACAAATCCGTCGCAGGATCGGATAATATTCCGGAGGAGGAATCAAGCGGCCGTTGGTTCCGACGATGGGTTCGACGATCATTGCAGCCACGTTTCCTTCTTCGCGGATCATATAGTCCAGATATGTGGCGCATTGGATCTTGCATTGGGGATAGGATAGATCGAACGGACACCGGTAGCAGTAGCTGTCAGGGGCGAAGCGGACTCCGGGAATGGTAAATCGAGCGGTTTCCGCATACCAGCGCCTGGGGTCGCCGGTCAGCGTAATGCTGGCAGCAGTCGATCCGTGATAAGACCGGTAGCGAGAAATGACTTTATACGCAGGGTGGCAGGCCTGCCTCACCATTTTAATGGCGGCTTCATTGGCTTCGGTTCCGCTTGTGGAAATAAAAAACTTGCTGAGTTCTTTCGGCATGATGGTTTGCAGCGCTTCAATCGCCTTCATGGCGATTTCAGTTGCAAATCCGGGTGCGATATAGGGGAGTTTCTCGGCCTGCTTTAAAATGGCGTCGATCACCACCTTATTTTTATGGCCAAGGTTCGAACACATCAGCTGGGAAGAGAGGTCGATATACCGCTTCCCCTTGTCATCAATGAAATAAATCCCCTCTGCATCTTTAACGAGGATCGGATTTTTCCAGGTTTTCTGCCGGCTCCAGGTGTGGTAGCTGTGGGCGGCAAAGTCAGTGATCCGTTTTGCTGAGTCACTCATGATCGCCTCCTATTTAAGGGATAGAACTTTTGTCAACCGGGATTTTCGAATTTTACCCAATGTCTTGAGAGCTCTTGCGACTTCCGGGAGGGATTTCATTTTTTCCGCTCCTTCCGTATAATATCGCTCTCCTCGCGCTTCGAGCCGGGCTGCGGCTTCCAGGATCCCGCTCGCAGGAAGGAGAGATGCTCCTTCGCAGGCTTCGCAAAAGGAAGATCGGGTAAAATCCCGGATCGGCTCAAGGATCATTTCCGTGATCTGTTCCCGCCGAATGCGCTGGATGGTTTTGACGTTTCTTGCCGCCTCAGCGGCCAGCTCCTCAAATACTTGCTTGAATGCCTGGCAGGCCGGATTTTCTGCAGCCAGCCTGTAAAACTCCTGATCCTGATTTTCAATGGATTCGGCGAAATTCAGGACGCTTCCAAAATTTTCAAGAGGCATGTTCGACTCCTCAATTCAACAGGTCTAAGGTTATAGCCACCGCTGGATAACCACTTTGGTGTCGGTATAAAAGTGGAAAATCTCCTGTCCGTGTCCTTTGATATCTCCGAACATGGACTGACCTGCACCTCCGAACGGAAAGAAGGCCATGGGTGCGGCGATCCCGATATTAATTCCGATCATGCTGGGTTTTACCCGGTATTTGAATTCACGGGCGGCGGCACCGCTTCCGGTATATATACAAGCGGCGTTGGCAAAACCCCGGGTGTTGATCAGGTCAATGCAATCACTGAGCGTATTGCATCTCACGATGCTGACCACAGGTCCGAAAATTTCCTCCCGGGCGATGGTCATATCGGGTTTTACATGATCAAAGATGGTCGGTCCGATAAAGAATCCGTTGGGATACTCTTTGACTTTAAAGTTGCGTCCGTCGAGAATCAGCTTGGCTCCCTCGGCGATCCCTTTTTCAATATATCCCAACACCCGCTTTCGATGCGCTTCACTGACCACCGGACCCATGGCTGTCTGCTCGTTCAGTCCATCCCCGACCTTCATCCCCTTTGCTGCAGCAGAAAATTTTTCAATCAGTTCATCGGCGATGTTCCCGACCGGTGCGAGAATGGAGCCGGATAGACACCGCTGTCCCGTACATCCATAAAAGGAGGTAATGAGAGAGGGCATGGCTGCCTTCAGGTTGGCGTCAGGCATTACGGCAACGATATTTTTCGCTCCGCCCAGTGCCTGAACCCGTTTTCCGGTTTCACCGCAGCGCTGATAAATATATTTTGCAGTCGGAGATGAGCCCACAAAAGAGATCCCGTCGATGTGAGGATGTTCCAGAAGGCCGTTCACCACATCCTTGGCGCCATGCACCATATTCACAACCCCTTCCGGGAATCCGACCTGATCCATGATCTCAAAAATCCGAGTCTGGGTCATTGGGACTTGTTCCGAGGGTTTGACAATAAACGTGTTTCCGCAGACGACGGCATACGGGAGAAACCACCAGGCGACCATTCCCGGAAAGTTATAGGGGACGATGGCGGCAAAAACACCCACCGGCTGACGGTGTCCCATGCAGTCGATGTCTTTGGCGATATCTTCCAGGGTGTACCCGCACATCAGGGTGGTTACTCCGGTGGCATGTTCGACATTTTCAATCATCCGACGCACTTCCCCGCGGGCTTCATCGATACATTTTCCCTGTTCGGTGGTCAAGGTGCGGGCAATATCTTCAAAATTCTCTTCAAAAGCGTCCTTAAGACGGAACAGATATCTTGCCCGGGTCAGGGGAGGTGTAGCGCGCCATTCCCAAAATGCGTTTCTGGCCGCATTCACGGCCT
>JBFMEI010000074.1:0-8828 GCA_040753295.1 Thermodesulfobacteriota bacterium
TGGCGATAAAAAGGACCAGTTTCAGGTACCTCAGATCCAGGGTTTCGAATCCGGCCCATGCAAGAGCTCCGGGCGCCAGAAGGCGGTTGTAGATGAGCCAGTTGACAGGAGTGGTGATGGTCAGCACAAAAATCACGGCAACTCCCAGACCTGCAGCGGTTTTTGTGTTCTTTGACAAGGCCAGGAAAGAGCACATTCCCAGGAAATAGGCCAGGAGAATATTCCCCACAAAGATGGAATTGACGGCGATCCCGATCAGATTTTCCATGAGATTACTTTCCCTTCGAGAGGAGGGTATGTTCCAGCCAGACAAATAAGCCGATGACGATAAATGCCCCGGGTGCCAGAAGCATCAGTCCGTTGTCCAGGTATCCCCATTGATAGAGGAAATCCGGAATCGCACGAACGCCGAAAATCTTTCCTGATCCCAAGAGCTCCCGGATGAGGGAGACGCCCATCAGGACCGAACTGTATCCGATCCCATTGGCCAATCCATCGATAAAAGAGCGGAACGGCGGATTTGAAAGGGCATATCCTTCGGTCCGTCCCAGTACGATACAGTTGGTGATGATCAGTCCCACGAAGACGGATAACTGCTTGCTGATTTCATATAAAAACGCCCTGAGGAGTTCATCGGCGATAATCACCAGGGTAGCAATGATGGTAACCTCAACCATGATCCGGATGTTCCTGGGGATCGATTTTCTGAGAAACGAAATGGCAAGGCTTGAAAACGCCACGACAAGAGTCAATCCGAGGCACATCACCAGCGCGGTTTTCATCTGGACCGTGACCGCCAGGGTTGAGCAGATCCCGAGAATCTGCTTGGATATGGGATTGGCCTCCCAGAGTGCCCGGAAAATTTCTTTAATTGATTTGTTCCGGCTTAAAAGCCTTGTCATGGGGGTCTCCCGTTATCCGTTCTCCGGCCTTTCCTGCTTGATTTTGGAGTCCGTAACAGCGCTCCTGCGGAAGCGGATCGCCATGGGTTCATACGCTTCAAGGACCTCTTTGACGCCGGTGGTAAGGAATTTTCCGGTCAATGTGGCTCCGCTGATCCCGTCCACATAATTTTCCTTCTTTTCCCCCCGAACCCCTTCTTGAACTCTCCCTCCGGCGATGACGACTGAGACAAAATTTCCATTTCGGTCTACAATTTTTTTCCCGATCCACTTTTTCCGGAACCACTCTTTTTCGATCTCTCCGCCAAGCCCCGGTGTTTCCGAATGTTTAAACACGGCAAATCCGGCAATGGTGCTCCCGTCCCGTTCTATCGCCAGATATCCCTGAATCCTTCCCCAGAGCCCTCGGGAATCGACCGGAATCACATATGCGCCGATCTCTCCGTCATCCATCCTTACATAAAGCGGAAGAAGCCCGGCGCCGCCCCGGTCCTCTTCCACCAGCCGGCCGTCGGAACTCATCCCATAGGATCGAACCTGTTTTGAAAATATGGCTTCGATTTCCCGCACCGATCGGGGTTCGCTCTCCGTGACGAGCCCAAGGGCCAGGAGGATGCTTCGATGCCTGTCGACCCGCATGTTTGCCTGCTGATAGGATTGAAGTCCTGTCGATGCGGCGGTAAGCAGGATACTCGAAATCAGACAGAGGACCACGGCAAAAAGAAATGATTTCAACGGATCAGACATTCCGGATGCGCCTTTTCAACCTGAGATTGATCTCAATCTGATCCAGAAGGGGTGCAAAGAGATTCATGAACAAGACCGCAAGTCCGACCCCTTCCGGAAACGCCGGATTGAAGACACGTATCAATACGGTAAGCGATCCGATCCCCATGCCGAAAACCCAACGGGCGCCCTGCATATGCGCGGATGAAACCGGATCTGTGGCCATATAGGCAAATGCGAACATGGCGCCCCCCATCACCAGGTGGTGGAACGGATTCAATGAGAGATAAGGGAGGGATTCTCCGGTCTTTGCAAGATTGATCAGGAGTGCGGTCCCCAGCATGCCGATGATGCATCCAGCAATGATCCGGTAGTTGGCAATCCCCAGGGTAACAAGAAAGACCGCTCCCATGGCGGCAAGAAGCGTCGCGGTCCCTCCGATGCTTCCGGGATAAAGCCCGAACGCCATTTTCATCAACCCGTACCCGGCACTCTCAAGGGCCATATGAACATCTTGGCCCTTTTCGACAGCAGCCGCCAAAGCCAGAGGGGTCGCACCTGAAACAGCGTCCGCCGTAACAGCTCCCCCGCTTTGGATCACCGTCCATACCGTATCCCCTGAATTCTGAGCCGGATACGCAAAGTAGAGGAAGGCTCTTCCGGTAAGGGCCGGATTTAAAAAATTCCGGCCTGTCCCTCCGAAAATTTCCTTGCCGATCACGATCCCGAAGCTGATTCCAAGCGCCGCCTGCCAGAGAGGAAGGGTGGGGGGCAGCGTGAGGGGAAACAAGGCGCAGGTCACCAGAACCCCTTCGCTCATAGGATGTTTCCGGATTCCGGCAAAAAGAGCTTCCCATGCAAATCCGGCGGCATAGACCACCACCACCAGAGGAAGTACGGTTTTCAGCCCGATCCGGATCGACGGCCAGAATTGAGGTGAAAGACCGGATGCCAGTTGCGACTGGTATCCCACATTGAAGAGACCGAACGCATAATGAGGCATCAGGGCAACGATGACCAGCATCATATACCGTTTCACATCAAGGCTGTCCCGGACCATGGGGGATACCTGTACCGGACGGAGTTTGGGGAAAAAGACCGACTCAATGGCCTCATAAGCCGGAGAAAGTCCTGAAAACCGCCCTGATTTGCCGAAATGCGGCCGCAGTCTATCGAAAATCCTTTTGATTCGAATCATCTGCGCTCCAGCTCCTTAAAAAGCCCGGCCCGGGTCTGTTTCATCATCTCCGTCAGATCGATTTTGGACGGACAGACATAAGAGCACAACCCGCATTCCGTACAATCCAGCAATCCATGGGCCAGCGCCTCATCGATCTCCTTGGCGAGTATCGCTTTGAATGTAAACTGAGGAAGGATCCGGACCGGACAGACCTCTGCGCAATATCCGCATCCGATACATGCCCGCTCTTCTCCGTGATAATCGCTGTCAAAGCGAAGGCCGCCGGTCTTGATCCTGGAAAGGAATGCCCGGGAATACGTGGGTTTATCGAGCCCCGGCTTGAACAGGGAAAGAAATTCAGGTTCTTTTCTTTCAAAAACCATGGTCAATCCGCTTTCATAATATCCGACATGGTGCTGCTCCGTATCCGAATATCCGGTAAAGATCCCTCCGGTAATGATTCGAACCGGGCCTTCACCGGGATCATGACCCGCAATATGGGCAAGAGGAGATCCGATTCTTGTGACCAGATGACGGGGATTTCCGGCAGCATCTCCGGCAACAACCATGATTTTCCGGATCGGATAACAGCCTGTCGATAACAGTTCGGCGATTAAAAGAACGTCCTGACCGGCCACATACCACATCAAATTCTCTTCCGCCGACTGTTTCATGTGATATAAAAAAAGACCCGGATCCCCGGCAGGGTAGCCGCCTTCAACAGCATATCTGCAATAGGGGATAGCCCAATCCGGAACGGGAAAAACCTCTTTCGGTACAATGATGTCAACCGGAACAGAAAGCCGTTTCAGACTTTCGATCCCCACGTTGAACAAATCCTCCTGATCTCTCAGATAAGCGGAAGGATCGGGATGGAAAGGCTCGCCTGATCCCAGACTGACCAGAATTCCCTTAGGATTTGATCCGGGTCTGGCAATATTTCTAAACGGAAGCTCCCGGATCAGGGGCCAGAGCCCTCCTTCCTGAAGGAGGGATACTATTTTTTCACGGCTTGCGGTCTTGATCTGACCGGCATCCAGTCTTTCGAAGCGCTCAAATCGTTCCTGATGATCCCGCCGGATGACGATTTCCCGAATTCTTCTTCGCCGTCCAAAACGGATCTCTTCAATCCTGCCGCCGCCTGGTGATCGAAATTTAAAATCCGGATTCTGTTTATCCACAAAAAGAAGGGATCCGATATTTACCATATCCCCTTCTTTAACCAAAAGCCGGGGGGTGATATGCGAAATACGGTCCGGAAGAATCCCCAGGGTTTGAGGATCCTTCAGGGGATCGATTTCCGGGGCAGGCTTTCCGCTCATGTTGAGGCGGAATCCTTTGATGTGGCGAAGCGTCTGCATCATCTGATTTCCATGAGACGATTCTATTACCATTGAGTCTTTGTTTTTTCAATCGGGTTTATACTGCCGGACGTCATGAATCCTCGAAGCATTTTCATAAAAGACATGGAATCATGGTTGAATCTTAATGAGATTTAAGCTACACTCTTCATAAGATTATTTTCGGAACTGCCTTTAAAGGAGATGAAAATGGGAGGACATCAGAAAAAGATCACTCAGGTATGTAAATGTGAAAATTGCGGAAATGAAGCGGAGATGGTCATCACCTGCACACTTCACGAAGAAAGCCATGAGCATAAGCCCAAGAGGAAAAAAGATGAGGGAAAAAGCAAGGTGAAGGGCGTTGGAACCTGTTCAAAGTGCGGAAACGAAGCGGAAATGTGGATCGACATGTAAGCGAACCGTCTGGATTACCTGAGGATGAAAAGGATAAATTATGCCGGAAGATATCCCAGTCCTAAACACCGGGCTGCGAGGCATTACCATTGCCAGCACCCGTATCAGCGATGTGAACGGGAGTGCGGGAAAGCTTATTTACCGGGGATTTCTGATTCAGGAGCTGGCAGAATCCGCCTCTTTTGAAGAGATCGTCCATCTTCTTCTTTATGAAACACTCCCCAATGCCGATCAACTTGAAATTCTCAAAGGCCTCATCTCCGCCAATCGATCCATATCCGTCCGGATGATTGAGGCATTGAAAACCTTTCCGAAGCATTCCAGACCCATGGATCTTCTCCAGTCGGGAGTTGCCATGCTGGCGTGCTATGATCCGGATATCGGAGACCCTTCCCGGGAAGCGGCGTTGAGAACCGCCGTCCGGATCATTGCCAAACTGCCCACCATAGTGGCCGCCTGGGATCGTATCCGAAGGGATCTCAAACCGGTGGAACCCGAAATTCACCTGGGGCATGCCGCCAATTTTCTATATATGCTCACCGGAAGAACTCCGGATGATCAGATCGCACGAATCCTGGATACCTGCCTGGTGCTGCATGCCGAGCATTCTTTTAATGCATCGACATTTGCAGCTCGTGAAGTGGCTTCCACGCGGGCCCACATGTATGCCTCCTTATCCGCTGCTGTCGGATCCTTGTCCGGTGAACTTCACGGCGGAGCCAATGAACGGGTCATGCAGATGCTCATGGAGATCGGCTCTGTTGAAGCGGTGGAACCGTATGTGAATCGGACCCTGAATGCCGGTGAAAAAATTATGGGCCTGGGACATGCCGTCTATGAAACCGATGACCCAAGAGCCCTTATCTTGGCTCCATTGTCAAAACGCCTGGGGGAAAGGATCGGAGAAACCCGCTGGTATGATATTTCAAAGGCCATTGAAGAAACGGGAAAGGCATTATTTTTTAAAAAAAAGGGGAAGGAAATTTACGTCAACGTCGATTTTTACAGTGCATCGGTTTATCATGCCATGGGAATCCCCATTGATCTTTTTACTCCTGTTTTTGCCGTTTCCCGGGCGGCCGGATGGACCGCCCATGTGATCGAAGAACATTTCGGAGATGTTGCCAAACCGGTACTTTACAGGCCGGAATCCGAATATGTCGGCGATTATTGCGGTCCGGATGAATGCGCTTTTGTTCCGCTTGAAGACCGGTGAGTATCCGACTCTCATTATGCTCGACAAAGGAGAAGAATTGATCAGGAATAAAAATCTTCGAATCACCCGGCAACGGAAACTGATTCTCGAGATATTGAGAAAAATGAAGACCCACCTTAGTGCGGATGAGCTGTATGATGCGGTTCGGGTAATCCTCCCGAAAATCAGCCTGGGAACGGTTTATCGCAATCTTGAAATCCTATCGGAGCTTGGACAGATTCAAAAACTGGAGCTTGGCGGCGCCACCCGAAGATATGACTGGAACACCGACAAACATTATCATATCCGGTGTGTCGAATGCGGACGGGTGGACGACGCTCCTGTAGCACCGCTTCAGCAGATCGAAAATGATCTTTATGGAGCCACCGTCTTTACCATCATCGGTCATCGACTGGAATTCACCGGATTCTGCCCAAAATGTTCACAGAACTCCCGGATCGAATAGCCTTGGTTTGTCAGTCGGCAGCAAGGAGATCCCGGAGCCACTCCTTTATCGGGCCGGTTATCGAATATACCCCTTTGTTGTAGCCCACGGATTCGAGAAAAGAGTCTGCCACATCTTTCGGCATCTCGATCCTGGCGAGTTCCAGGGCCTCGTCTGAATTTCTCCGCATCAGATAGATCGCCGGCTCATTCTCCCAGGTATTTACGACAAAATAGTAACTGACATCGGCTTTGGATCGAATCACATAATTTCCCCGGGTCCAGTTATTCCCCCACTCCAGGTAAAGCCGTACGGCTTCTTCGTGGGTCATTTCCCAGTCAATAGAGTTCATCAGATCGGTATCGTTACGAATATCTTCAAGCTGACGCATGATTGACCTCATATGTTATCGGTTTGAATAAAGCTTCCTTAAAATGATAGAATGTCAACAATCACCGTTTCAAAATAAAGCAACAACCATGCCATCCTGATTGGGTTTATGGTCACGATGATTCCCGGACCGGCTGGGGTGCATGGATCCATATTTATTAAAACCTAAATTGAGCGTTTTAAATAATGACAAGGAAGTTAAAAATAATAAATTCATATGGATAACCTAAAAAAGAGCATTTCCAGACATATCCGACAGGTGTCACGATCTTTACTTAAAGAATGTCATTATTTAAAACCCTTTGGGATTGCCGATTTTGCCGAACCTGCGGCGTCATCGGGCGCTGGGCATACTGCAGTATCGCCCAGCACCCACATCCTTGCATCTTCAGCAAACTCAACAATCGCTCAATTTAGGTAATAGTCATTGCTGAAGACGTTTAAATATGACCTTGATACAGATTTGTATCATGAGACAGATATGTATTGTAATTATGATACATCTGAGACAAAAAGGGGACCGGGAAAACAGGAGAATGGAGTCAATTCAGTCAGATCTTTCGAAAATAGGGTAAAATTATTCAAATTTTCAGGATTTATTTTTTCTGGCATACCTCTTGAATAAAAGACATCAGAAGCCTTCTCAAACGCTCAATTTAGGCTCAAATTTAAAAAGATTCAATTGTCGAACAAAATGAAGCCTTGCGACCAAAACATTCAGGAGACTTATAAGCTGGTTGACCTTATGATTGATCTGGCAAACCGGGGCGATGCCGAACGTGAAGATGTGGGGTGCGGGATTATCTACGGGATCTTAAGAGATAGTGCGTATAAGCTTAAAAAGCTTGCGGATAAAGAAAAGGAAGCCCATATCCGAAAAGGATGGTGGAAAAAATAACCAATTTTTCAGTGAAGGAGGAGGAAATTGTGAAGAAACTTAAAGGATCGAAAACGGAAAAAAATCTTCTAACGGCTTTTGCCGGAGAATCTCAGGCCAGAAACCGGTATACGTATTTTTCAGGGCAGGCCAAAAAAGATGGATTTATTCAGATTGCGGATATCTTTGCAGAGACTGCGGATCAGGAAAAAGAACATGCCAAACGGTTTTTTAAATTCCTTGAGGGAGGAGAAGTCGAAATAACGGCGGCGTTTCCGGCAGGTGTCATCAATGGAACTCTCGAGAACCTGAAAGCCGCTGCTGAAGGGGAACATTACGAACATACCACCATGTACCCCGGGTTTGCAAAAACAGCGCGGGAAGAAGGATTTGAAGCGGTTGCATTTGTTTTTGAAGCCATTTCAGTCGCCGAAAAACAGCATGAAAAACGGTATCGGGATCTGAGTAAAAACATTGAAGCCGGAAAGGTTTTTAAACGAGAACGCGCGGTGACCTGGAGATGCCGAAACTGCGGGTATCTGCATCATGGCACCGAAGCCCCTGAACTTTGTCCCGCGTGTGCCCATCCGAAAGCGCATTTTGAGCTTCTGGGCGAAAACTGGTAAAAGGGGTTGCGACTGCAAAAACCGATCGTATTTCAATTATTTATTAAAGTGAAAGGAGTCTATCATGGCCGAACGTTTGGAAGTATACAAATGCGATTTATGCGGAAACATCGTTGAAGTTCTTCATGGAGGAAAGGGACAACTGGTCTGCTGCGGCCAGCCGATGAAGCTTATGGCTGAAAATACAGTCGACGCTTCAAAGGAGAAACATGTCCCGGTTAAAGAGAAAGTGGCCGGAGGTACCAAAGTGAAAGTGGGAAGCGTCCCCCACCCCATGGAAGAAAAACATTATATCGAATGGATTGAAGTCATCGCCGATGGAAAAGCGTATCGGCAGTTTTTAAAACCCGGCGAGAAGCCTGAGGCGGTTTTTAACGTCGAAAACGGACAGGTCATTGCCAGAGAATATTGCAATCTGCATGGACACTGGAGAGGATAACGCATATGCTCACGACAAAAGTTGAAAAAGCACTCAATCAACAGCTCAACGCGGAGCTCTACTCCTCCTATTTATATCTTTCGATGTCGGCCCATTTCAAATCCGAAAACCTGGAGGGATTTTCCAATTGGATGTATGTTCAGGCCCAGGAAGAGTTGATGCACGCCATGAAGTTTTATGACTTCATCAATCAGCGCGGAGGCCGGGTTTCTCTTTTCCCAATTGAAGCGCCCCCGAATCAATGGGCTTCACCGAAAGATGTTTTTGAAGAGACTCTGAAACATGAACAAA
>JBFMEI010000075.1:0-8798 GCA_040753295.1 Thermodesulfobacteriota bacterium
CACTGCGGTGGAGGTGCTCCACCCTTCCTTTATGGTTTTCGGATGAAAATCGCCTGAAGGGATTTGGGGAGAAGATGCCGAAGTCGACCGTTGAATCAGCCCCGGGATTCCGGAGGTATCAGAGAGAAGCTGAATCGAACGGTCGAGGGATTCTTTTTCTCCGACGATTGCCGCCTGAAGATTTCCGTCCTTAAAAATTTGCCGGGCGATCCGGTTGAGATCACCGGCAAGGGAAGCAATTTTGTTCGAGTCGAGATTTGCAGCCAGCTCTTTGATCACCCTGAGCTGGGAGATGCCGTGCCATGTCTCGTTTAGAAAAGCAGCCGGAGAAAAATACCGCGACGCGAGGGATATCGCCAGCCGGTGCCCGTTGTGAACCACCATGGATTCCAGGCTGGCTTTATATTCGAGAAGCAGTGTTTTGATGCGGGTCAGATCTGAAAAATCAGACTGAAAGATCAGTTCCTCCATGATCTCGAATAATTTTTCGCAGTTGACATCCAGGCATTTACTCCCAAATGAAATATAGGGATAGACGGATCCCTTCTCATCAAAGCAGGTGCCGGCATGCGAATTGAATCCAATGCCGCCGGCATACCGATCCATCCATTTCGCCATCTCTGCATAGGAACGCCGGGTCGTCCCGATTCGGGAAAAGGCATAACAGAGAAATGGTATCAGAGAAAGATCCTTGTCGTTCAGCTCCCGGATTCCGGCTATGGAAGAAAAATAAAAAATACCTCCTGTGGGCTGGTGGTAGCGGGATAAAAACATTCCGGCATTTTCTTCCGACGGTCCGATCCGACGGATATCGGGTGGAATATCCGTTACTTCCAGTGTCGGCAAGACAGAGATATCTTCGGTTTTCTCCTGGAGTAGAAGGAGCTGTCGGGTCTCGTTTTTGATCCTTTCGACGTGCCTCGATGTCAACTCCGCCTTCAACGCCTCCAGTTTGGCTGAGATCGCATTGCTTTCCCGTTCTTCCATAAAAGGGTCGGGAGAGAGGGTCAGAAGCAGCCGATGAGGATTGTCGAGAAAAAAGTGCCTGATCTGGTTTTCAAAAAACGGGGATGCGGCAAGTTCTTCCTTTATTCGTTGAAGATCCTTTTCAAACAGAAGCGTTTCTCCAGGATCCCCTCCATGGAGCCAGCTCCCGCAAAACGACATCAGCAGTTTGATTCCATACGGATAGGGGTGATTCGTGATTTCTTTTCGATGAAATTCCAGTTGATGGACCGCGGATTCGATCAGGTCAGGATCGAGTCCATTTTTGCTGAGATTTTCAAGGGTTTCCAAAACAATCGCTTCAATCGGTTCGGCATCCGAGAGATCCACCCCTTTTAGTCCGCACGCAAAGAACGTATCCCGATATTCGGATGCAAAACCCGTCCCGTCACTTAATGCGGTTCCAAGGCCGCTGTCCATGAGGGCTTTGCGGACCGGAGAAGCTGCATTTCCAAGGAGAATCTGTTCCAGCAACGTCAATACCAGAACGTTAAAAGAATTTTTTACATCTGCGGTCAGCCATACCACGGCGGCCTGGGATTTTTTCGAGACATTCTCCTGCCGCTCTACCGGATAATAAAATGCGGCAGCTTTGGGATCCGCCCATCGGGGTTGGGGAAAAACTTCTGTATCCGGATGTGTCCGATGAAAACGATTTAATATCCTGGTTTGGATGAAGGCCAGATGCGCTTCCAGTGGAAAATTTCCATAGGTGTAAAAGTAGGCATTACTGGGATGATAATGAATCTTATGAAACGTCTTGAGCTGCTCATAGGTCAAATCCGGGATGTTCAGAGGATCCCCTCCCGAATTGTAGTGATAGGTGCCTGTGGGAAAAAGCGCCTGCTGCAGAGAGCGGATCATGACCTGATCCGGGGACGACATGGCACCTTTCATTTCATTGTAGACCACTCCTTTATAACTCAATGCATAACCGCTGTCGCTCTCTTTGGATTCTTCAATTTCAAGACGATGTCCCTCCTGTTTAAAACTCAATTCGTCGAGCTTTGGAAAAAAAACGGCATCCAGATAAACATCCATCAGGTTGTAAAAATCCTTCTGATTTTGTGTCGAAAACGGATATACGGTGAAATCCGGAGCGGTAAAGGCATTCATAAAGGTATTCAAGCTTCTTTTAAGCATGGAAAAAAACGGATCTCGCACCGGGAATCGTTCCGACCCGCATAAAACGGTATGCTCCAGAATATGGGCAACACCCGTGGAATCCTGAGGGACTGTTTTAAATGCCACACCGAATGTGTTTTCATCATCCTCGGTTGCAATATGCAGATGCTCTGCCCCTGTCGCTTCGTGTTCGAGCATAAGAAGACGGGCTTTGATTCGGGGCAAGCCCACTTTTTTCCGGATGATATAGCCGGAAATCCGATCTTTTTCCTGTAATTCAGCTTTCTCTATCTGAAGCTTCTCCTTCATCTCCGGTTTTTCTCCATTATTCTATCCTCATCTTGAGAGCTTGAATAACCCCAAATCTGTCATTCCGGTGAATCCCGGTCGAAGATCCCGTGCATAGCGGGGATCGAGTCCGGGACAGGCACCGGAATCCAGTAATTTCAAATAGGTCCGGATGCCCCTGGATCGCAGTCCAGGGCAGGCGGATCGAGCCTGCACCGGACCTGATCCGGTGTCCGGCATGACGTAAATGGTCCTTTTTCAAACCAGGTCTCATCTTAAGGGTTTTATCTAAAATATCTCTTTCCTTATTTACTCCTGGAAAACATATCGTCCTCTGATTTTACGGCTGATTCTTCCGAGCTTGTTTAACCGAAAAATGATGTTGCGCAATTTTTTCTGTTCAAAACCGCATCGGGCCTGAATATCGGCAAAACCGGCGCCGTCTTTGGATTTCCTGATGATTTCTAGCACCTGGTCCGAGGCGGTCATCGCGAGCTTTCCTCTTGGTGTGGGTTTTTTTCCAAAATCCCGGGTTCTTTTTTCTGACAAATTTTTTATCGCTGCTTCGATCTGATCCATTTTGCCTAGAAGTTTATCCACATCTCTTTTGGTCGGAATGTGATAGGTATGCATGAAAAATTTGACCATCGCATCAAA
Source organism: Thermodesulfobacteriota bacterium (assembly GCA_040753295.1). Taxonomy (GTDB): domain Bacteria; phylum Desulfobacterota; class Desulfobacteria; order Desulfobacterales; family UBA2156; genus RBG-13-49-15. The sequence continues at coordinate 3,076 of JBFMEI010000075.1, forward strand.
GCTTACCGATTTTCCTCTCTTTTTAAACATCTTCCCCTCCGTTGGTTTAAAAGATACAGGCCGTCCGATCCCTGAACCAAATACTCAACAATTACTCAACGTACCCATGAATGTCAAGGAGGAGAAGTTCTTCTCTGAAAATTCAGGGAAGGAATTCAGAGATTGAAAATCGATCTTTTTCATGTTACTGGATCGATCTTCGGGCTCACGGAATCCCTATGATCTCTTGTGCCATGACTGGATATCGGATGGTCTTTGCGGGCAGTATAACCCATCGGGTTTATGATTTTTTTTATCGTATCAAACGTCTTGAGGGAGATCCCCATTATGTGGCCATGGGACTTGCCATCGGTGTTTTTATCGGGATTACTCCCACGATCCCCTTCCATACCGTCCTGGCGGTATTTCTTTCCTTTCTTCTTAAAGGCAGTAAAGTAGCGGCCGCCCTGGGTGTCTGGATCAGCAATCCCATCACGATCCCGGTATTTTATTTTCTCAGTTTTAAAATCGGAACATGGATGCTGAATATGCCCATGCCCAGAGATGAAAATTTTACCTCGCTCATTGAACTCTTCCGGACCGGATCTCTTCTTGGTGCTGCTGCCGTTTGCGGAGGAATCATTCTTGGAATCATCCCCGGTGCTATGACATACTGGCTGACTCGAAGAATGATTTCAATTCTCAGAAGCAAAAGAAAACGACTTGAGGGATTATCCCCTGAATCCCACAGGATAAACCCTAAAGAGGAGGTATAAGAATTGCAAAATCCGATCTTATGGGCTGAAATCGACCTGGACGCCATCAGTTCAAATATCCGGGAATTGAGACGCATGATTCGTTCCGAAACCGCCATGATGGCCGTAGTAAAAGCAGACGGCTACGGACATGGGGCTGCTGAAATCGCCCGGGAAGCCCTGAACACCGGGGCCCGGTATCTGGGTGTTGCCAGAACGGAAGAAGGAGTCCGTCTTCGAAAATCAGGATTGAGTGCACCGATCCTCGTCTTTGGATTTACTCCAAAAGACTCTTTCCATGATTTGGTCCGCTATGACCTTACCCAATCCGCATGGTCATATGAGTCGTGTGCAGGGCTTTCCGAATTTGCGACCTTATCCGGAAAGCCGATTAAGGTTCATATTAAAATCGATACCGGAATGGGAAGGCTCGGGATTTGTGCCGGAACCTTTCCACCCTATCCGGCATCCCTTGAATCCATGAATGAAAAAAGAAAAGAATTGGAATCTATCTTCCGGCTTCCGGGATTAATCCGTGAGGGGATTTTTACTCATTTTGCAACAGCCGACAGTCCGGATAAGACCTATGCCAATGCGCAGTTTGAAACCTTTATGGAATTTCTGGAACTTTTAAAGCGTTCGCAGATGGAATTTTCGCTCCGGCATGCCGCCAACAGCGCCGCACTCATCGAAATGCCGGAAACCCATCTTGACCTGGTCAGGCCCGGAATATCTCTTTATGGACTTTATCCTTCACCGACCACGGATCGATCGCGGATCAAACTCTATCCGGCAATGACACTCAAAACCCGGATCATTCACCTGAAGGAAGTCTCTTCAGGGTTTAAAGTCAGCTACGGTATCACCTGTCAAACGGAAAAAAGGACTCGGATTGCAACCCTTCCCCTGGGATATGCAGACGGATATGACCGGGGCCTCTCTTCCCGTGGTTATGTTCTTATCCGGGGAGTCAAGGCTCCGATCATGGGACGGGTATGCATGGATCTTACCATGTGTGATGTGGGGCATATTCCTGGAGTCTCTTTAAATGACGAAGTCGTCGTCTTTGGAAGACAGGGAACAGAAGCTGTCTCTATCGACCGGATCGCCGAAATGCTCGACACCATCAATTATGAAATCGTGACATCCATTTCCGTCCGGGTCCCGAGAGTTTACATCCGCTCAAATGAATCCCATGCTCCTGATCAAGGATAAAACCCAATGAAAACGCTGTTTCAGAAAGAATTGTCCACTGCAACGATTCTCGATTTCACCGACGGATTCAGGGAAAAAACCATCCCCATCGAGGTTCGAACGGATCGATTCACCGGTCGGGTCAGCCGGATCCTCGATTTCAGATGGAAGCTGCCTCAGTCCTCCCACGATCCGGCGCTTATCGAAGAAGCCAGAAAAAATTGTCCGTTTTGTCCTGAACGGATACAACTCCGGACACCCAAATTTCCCCCGCATATCCTTCCTGAAGGACACCTCCGGTTCAACGAAACCACGGTGATTCCGAACGCATTTCCTTATTGCTCTTATTGCGGGGTAGCGATCTTCTCGGAAACCCATTATCTTCCCATGACCCGGATATCCGAATCCATTTTGTTCAATGCCCTGAAGGCGGGGACTCTTTTTTTCAACCGAATCCATGAAATCGATCCTTCCGCGGACTTCCCTTCCATAAACTGGAACTATATGCCTACTTCAGGAGGAAGCCTGTTTCATCCCCACTTTCAAGTCATTGCCAACCCAGTGCCCACAACCTTTTGGCATCACCTCTTGAATTCCACAACAGAATATCGAAACCGCGCAGGCTCTTCCTACTGGTCGGATCTCATTTTATTTGAGAAAAGAAACAAGGACCGTTATCTGTTTTCAAAAGGGGGAATTGAGTTTTTGACAAGCTTCAGCCCCGGAGGCATATTCGGAGAGGTTCTAGCGGTCTTTTCAGGAATCTCTTCCCTGAACGAGACGACGGATGACGCCTGGCGGCATTTTGTTTCCGGGCTTGCGATTCTTTTAAAAGCTTTTGACCGGCTTCATCTGGATAACCTGAATATGACCCTCTTAACCCCCATGCATCCGGAGCCGGATTTCCCGATTCAAGCCCGAATCATGCCCCGAATTTTGATCCCTCCCTGGAAGACTTCGGATGTCAACTATTTCGAAAAGGGACATGATGAAACCGTAGTCATTTTTTCCCCTGAGGACCTGGCTGCCGAAATCCGATCCGCCGAGTAATCGGAACTACTCTTTTCGGTGGGGTTTTCCTAAAGCGGATGGAGCGCTCCCTGAAAAAAGATCTAGAAGAAATTTCCTGAAAGGGTGTTTCTCTGCGATAAACAGATCAGACCTGCTTCTTGCAAACGAAATGGCCAGGAGGGTGAATATCATCAGAGGAAAAGGGGCGATTTGAAATACCTGTGCCGGGACAGAGGAAAAGGACCCTTGAAGATAGATTCCGATGACCTGTAAAAAGGCAAACAGATAAGCGCCGGCAGCAGCCCTCACCGGATTCCACCCCCCGAAAATGACCAGCGCCAAGGCAATCCATCCGGTTCCCTCAGCCCCCTGGGGTCTTCCCCACCCCGGTTTCACAAAAAGTGAAAACGCCGCACCGGCAGCGCCCACCAGAACTCCTCCCAGAATTGCGTAAACCAACTGTAATCGGTTCGGATCGCTCCCCCTGGAAAATGCGGCCAAGGGATGCTCGCCTGCCGCCCGCAGCTTCAGTCCCAGCGGGGTCATGTAAATATACCACCAGGAAATGACGATCAATGCAAGGCTGATGTAAACTAAAAAATTATGGCTGAAAAATATCGGGCCGACAACCGGAATTTCCGACAGGAGGGGAATAGGCATGGAGAGGATCTGGGGGCCATGAAGACGGGAATACGGATTCCCGAGAAAATATGCCAGATCTTTTGTCATCAGCGTGAGAACAAATCCGATCGCTACCTGGGATTGTCCGAGATAGATGCTTAAAACCGCTACGACAGCAGCCACCAGGGCGCCGACAGCGCATGCGGAAATCAGGCCGGCTACGGTACTTCCGGTCTCGAAGGAGATGACAAACGCCGTCATGGCACTCAACAATATCGTTCCATCCAGAGACAGGTTGATGAACCCCGCTTTTTCAGTCAGTGTCTCTCCAAGCGTGGCCAGCAGGATCGGGGCTGCTCCGGCGATCACCCCGGAAAAAAGGAGTATGAGATCAATATCTTTCATTCCGAAAAATCGTTTCCTGTCTTGTCTTTCCGGCGCCTCCAGGCATACACCGTAAGTGTTGCCAGAACCAGTGCTCCCTGAATAATGCCGCTTAATGACGAATCGATGCGAAGCATCATGGGAAGCTGAATACTTCCCACATTCAGGCAGGCAAAAAAGAATGCCACTCCCGGAACCGCCCATACATTGAAATTGGAGAGCATGACCACCAGAAGTCCGAGGTATCCATAGTTGCTGGAAATAGCGGGAATCAGCCGATGGTAGACTCCTGCAACCTGGAAATATCCTGCCGCACCGGCAAAGCCTCCGGCCAGAAGCATTGCCAGAAGCATGAACCGGTGGGGTTTCAATCCAAATAAAAAAGAAGCCTGGGGGTTGCGGCCGACAGCCTTCAAGGCCAAACCGATCCGGGTGTTTCTGACCATCCATGCGGTCATAATTATTCCCAGGATCACCAGAAAAATTCCTCCGGGAGAGAGCCGAAGAGAAGAGAGTACAGGAAGCCAAAGGGTTTCAGGAAAAAGTTCGGTCCCGCTCATGGATGCCACTCCCGGACGTTTCCAGGGCCCGAAGATAAGCCACAGCAGCATCCCCTGGGAGATAAAATTCAAACCCAGTCCGGCGAAAATCTCATGGACTCCGCCTCTGGTTTTCAGCAAACCGGAGATCAGGGCCCATAGCGCTCCCCCTGCAATTCCCGCGATCAGGGAAAGCAAAAGAAAGATTTCCGGGAATTGACTTTCGATGCCGTACCGCAAAAGGGCGGTTGCTGCCGCACCTCCCATCATCACCTGCCCTTCGACTCCGATGTTCCACAATCCGATCCGAAAAGTATAGAGCAGGCCGACTGCGCATAATGTCAAGGGAATCCAGGCAACCAATACATGACTCCATTTTGCGGGCGTTCCCAGTGATCCCATAAAAAGATGATAATAGGCGTCCATCGGAGGGGCGCCTGCTGCAAGAAGGATCAGTGTCGTAAAACAGAACACCACACCCATTGAAATCATCATCTTCCTAATCCCGCTAAACGGCATCCCTTGCCTGCTCCCCGCCTATTCCACGAATTCGCATCACCGTTTCCCCGAAATCGCACTCCCCAGCTCCCGGCGGCTGGTCATGAAGGTTTGGATATCCAGAATAATCGATCCTTCAAAAAAAACCAGAACCCGGGTCGCAACCTGAAGAATCTCATCCAGATCCGATGACGAAAAAATAATACTCGTATTTTCCCGGCAGCACTTACGAAGATATTCCCAGACCCAATTGGCCGATTCCACATCAAGACCCCGGGTAGGTTTTTCGAGAAGAAGCAGTTTAGGCGCTTTCGGAAGAATGGAAAGCAGAAGCCGTTGCTGATTTCCTCCTGATAGGAATTCAACCTGAAGTCCGGCGTTTCCCCTGATTTTAAATGTTTCAATCTGTTCAATTGCCAGTCTATGGGCTTTATCCCAGTTGACCAGAAAACCTGTTGACCTGAGAAGGGCAAAATGCTCGGAAATGGTCAGCCCCGGAATTAATCCTTCCTCCAGACGGGCCGTTGGCAGAAATGCTGCTCCGTTTTGACTGAAGTCGTGAAAATCACGGCCGTTCATATTTCTGCCCTGATAATAAATCGATCCTGAAACCGGTTTTTTAAGCCCTGCCGCCACCCGTAAAAAAAGCTCCTGGCCGCTCCCCTCGAGACCGGCAAGGCCGACGATTTCCCCCTCCCGGATGACTGCATGGCAATCCTTTAGCCCGGATCTTCCGCCTGAT
>JBFMEI010000076.1:0-8724 GCA_040753295.1 Thermodesulfobacteriota bacterium
AGCGATATTCATATCGAACCTTATCAGGACAGTTTTAAAATCCGATATCGAATCGACGGAATCCTTTATGACCTCCTGACTCCTCCGAAATGGATTCAATCGGCATTGATTTCAAGAATCAAGGTCATGACCAAAATGAACATCGCCGAGAAACGCCTTCCTCAGGACGGCCGCTTTGAAGTTAAAGTCGGGGAACAGGAAATCGATATCCGGGTCTCCACCATTCCTACCACTTTCGGCGAACGCGTCGTACTGAGACTTCTCAATAAGACCGGGTCCCTATTGAAGCTTACGGAAATCGGTCTGGAGGCCGATCATTTGGAACTGCTGGAGAGCCTGATCCGGAATACCAACGGAATCATTCTCCTTACCGGCCCAACCGGAAGCGGAAAAACAACGACCCTCTATGCCATTTTAACTTCCATCAATACTCCGGATGTCAACATCATCACCATCGAGGATCCGGTTGAATATCAGATCCGGGGAATCAGTCAGATTCAAGTCAACCCGAAAATCAACCTGACTTTTGCCCGGGGGCTTCGATCGATTGTGCGACAGGATCCGGATGTAATTTTAGTCGGAGAGATCCGGGATCAGGAAACCGCTGAAATCGCCGTGCAGAGCGCTCTCACCGGACATCTGGTTTTTTCCACCCTTCACACCAACGATGCTGCAAGCGCCATCACCCGCCTCGCGGATATCGGCGTTGAACCCTTTCTGATCTCATCCTCTGTGAAAGGAGTAGCGGCCCAGCGATTGGCCCGCGTTCTCTGCAACGATTGTAAAACCCCATACTCTCCGGACCCTGTCACGCTTTCCGGGATCGGGATCACTCCGGGACAGCTTGGAGGAAGGCAGTTGTATCGGGCGGTTGGATGTCCGACTTGTTTCCAAACCGGCTATAAAGGGCGAATCGCTATTTTCGAGATGATCCGTTTTGACTCTATTTTGTCCAATCTCATCTTAAGAACATGGGATTCCAATCAAATCAAAGCTCAGGCTCTGGAAAGCGGAATGGTTACTCTTCGCCAGGACGGTATCCGGAAGGTCCTAAACGGAATTACTACCGTTGAGGAAATCTTGAGAATAACCCAGAAGTAGATTCATATGGATTTCAACCGCTCATCGATTAACAGACGTTTGAGGGGATCTTTCAGAATTGAGGTCCACTTCCTCCTGGTGATAATTCCTTTCCTGACGGTATTCCTATTTTCAGATGCTGCCCCGGCAATGGAGAATGAATCCCGAATATCCCTTTCGATTCACGCGGATCAACAATACGAATATGCCGAGTATTGTTTTTCCAACCGATTTTATTTCGAAGCCATTTCCGAGTTCAGACGATTTATCTTTTTCTTTCCTCAGGATGCACGGATCAAGACATCTGCGCATCGGATCGGAATGTCGTACTACCATCTCGGTGAGTACAACCGTGCCATTTCAGTGTTTTTAGATCTTGCCGAAAAGCGGGCCGGGATTGACGACCGGTTGTTCATCGATGCCCAGCATATGATTTCAAAATCTTATCAAGCCCTTGGAAACCCGGGTCAGGCCGTCATCACCCTCTTTAATTTAATTTCCGCCTCAACGGATATTTCGATCAAAGACGAAGCCTATTTCCGGATCGGATGGATCTACCTTGAAATGGCGGAGTGGGGGAAAGCCCGAACTGCTTTTGAAAAAATCAGCCCTGAAAACCAGGTCCGTTATGAAATTAAACGCATCTCAACAGAGATGGAAGCCGGAAAAGCTTTTTCAAGAAAAAATCCGGAACTTGCCGGTCTTTTTTCTCTTATCCCGGGCGCCGGATATCTTTACTGCGGACGGTATCAGGACGCCCTGATTTCCCTGGTCCTGAACGGTGCCTTATTTTACGCCGCTGTAGAAGCATTTGATCAAGACAGCCCGGCTCTGGGGGGTCTCTTAACGGTTGCCGGCCTGAGTTTTTATACCGGCAGCATCTATGGAACCATTTCCAGCGTCCATAAATACAACCGGAATCAGACCCGGCGATTTATCGAAAACCTGAAAAGGGAAATGAATATCGGAATTATTCCACTTCCTGAAAAAAACGGGCTGCTCCTTTCGTTGCAATACCGTTTTTAAATTTCACCTAAATTGAGCGTTTTAAATATTGCCAAAAGAATTTATAAAAGAAATACAAACGCATGCAACCATAATCCATCGTTCAAAGAAACCCAAACAGGTTTCATCCTGAATAGAGGAATCAGAATCACCATGGCCCCGATATTAAGCGACTGCTGCGTGCTCGACCTGTCAAGGCTCCTTCCCGGCCCTTATTGCTCAATGATCCTGGCCGATTTCGGCGCAAGAGTCATTTCCATTGAAAGCCGCCGGTTTGAAAAGGATTCCATTTATCAGTACCGAAGCATCAACCGGAACAAGGAGCACATGACGTTGAATTTAAAAACCGATGAAGGGAAAAAAATTTTTTTTCTTTTAGCCGAAAGGGCGGATGTGATTCTTGAAGGTTTTCGGCCAGGGGTTGCAAAACGTCTCGGGGTGGAATATGAGTCGATTCAATCCATCAATCCTTCCATCATTTACTGTTCCATAACCGGGTATGGCCAAAGCGGCCCCCTGAAAAACCAGGCAGGACATGATCTGAATTATCTGGGATATAGCGGAGCCCTTTCCATTATCGGCCTCAAAGACGGCCCTCCCGTAACCCCGGGCATCCAAATGGCGGATATTTCAGGCGCCCTTAATGCCGCTATTGGAATCCTCTTGGCTCTCTATCAAAGGGAAAAAACAACAAAAGGGCAATATATCGACATTTCCATGACCGACTGTTTAATCGCCATGATGCCTCAGGCAGCCGGAGAGCTTTGGAAAACAGGAACCTCTCCTGCCAGGGGGGACTCCCTCCTTTCCCATCGATATGCCTGCTATAATATTTATCAAACCAAAGATCGTCAATTTATCACCCTGGCTTCTCTGGAATTTAGGTTTTGGGAAGCCCTCTGCCGATTTTTCAATGTTCCGGACTTCATCCCGCTCCAGTATGATGAACCGCGAAGGGAAGAACTCATCGATTATTTCAAAAACATTTTCATCAAAAAAAGACGGGATGAATGGGAGGCGATATTTTCAGGCCAGGATGTCTGCCTGGGGTCGGTTTGGAGTGTGGATGAAGCCCTGGGAAGCGAACTGGCAAGAAATCGGAAGATGGTGGTTCAACATGGAGAGATCGATCCGGAAGGGGAATCTTTTTTAGGCTCACCCATAAAGTTTTCAGAGAATCCGTCCTCCATCCGCTCGCTTCCCCCAAAGTTCGGTGAACAGACTCACTCCATTCTCAAGGAACTCGGATTTTCTCCTGATGCGATTATCAGCCTGGAAAAAAAGGGAGTGATCTGAGATCCTCTCTAAGATTTTTCGTCATACCCCCTGACCAGAACTTCCCGGGGCTTAACGCCGTCTGAAGGACCTACAACTCCTTCTTTTTCCATCATTTCGACGATCCGCGCAGCCCGGTTATATCCGATCCGAAGATGCCGTTGAATCATGGAGATGGAGGCTTGTCGAGTCCGGGTGACCAGGGCAACCGCATCATCATACCGCTCATCATGAGCTTCCGGATCCATATCATCGATTTCTTCTCTCGGCATCCGGGTCACATCCTCGAGGTATTGGGGAGATTTCTGCTCCTTTAAAAATTCCGATATCCTTGTCAGCTCGACTTCAGAAATATATGCTCCATGGATCCGCTGCAATCTGGCGGTCCCCGGCGGCAGAAAAAGCATGTCCCCGCTTCCCAGAAGGGCCTCCGCTCCATTGGTGTCGATGATGGTTCTTGAATCGGTCTTGGAAGAAACCTGAAATGTCAGCCGTGTGGGGAAATTGGCCTTGATCACACCGGTCAATACGTCGACAGAAGGTCTTTGAGTGGCGAGAATCAGATGAATCCCCGCCGCTCGTGCCATCTGGGCCAGCCGCATCAGCGCGAATTCGACGTCTCGAGACGCCACCATCATCAGATCCGAAAGTTCATCGATGATCACCACAATATACGGCAGCGTCTCCGATGAGTTTGCTTTTCCGGATCCTTTTTCCTGTTCGATCTTCTGATGATATTGCTTGATGTTTCTGGCTTTCTTTTCAGATAGGATCTTGTAGCGTCTCTCCATCTCTTTTACCGCCCAGTAAAGGGCATTGTTTGCCTCTCTCACATCGGTCACAACCGGCGCAATGAGGTGCGGGATCCCGTCATATATTGAGAGTTCAATCCGTTTTGGATCGATGAGAATGAATTTTACTTCGTCAGGACTTGCCTTGAACAGCATGCTGCAGATCATTCCATTCAGCGCCACACTCTTTCCGGTTCCTGTCGCTCCGGCGATGAGAAGATGGGGCATCTGGGCCAGATCCGTGACAACGGTTTCGCCGACAATATCTTTGCCGAGGCAGATGGTTAATTTCGATTTTGATTTTTCGAATATATCTGAAGTTATAACCTCTTTAAAATGGACGATTTCACGGGTGGCATTCGGAATTTCGACACCGATCACCGATTTTCCGGGGATCGGAGCTACGATGCGGACGCTGATGGCTCTTAAGGCCAGTGCCAGATCGTCTGAAAGGCTGTTGATTTTACTGATTTTGATCCCAGGTGCCGGTTCATATTCAAACGTCGTAATCACCGGACCGGGGGTTACGGAAACCACTTTTCCATTGACCCCAAAGTCCGAGAGCTTCTTTTCAAGGAGTTTGGACTGCATTTTCAGGTTTTCGTTATCGATCTGTACCGGCCGTTGCGTCACCTCTTCCAAGAGGCTGAGAGGAGGGGTTTTGAAGCTTCCGTCTTTACGCATGAATTCAAAGACCTCCTGCTTCGGTGTCGGAATCCCTTTGGCGGGTTTTTTGGCTGGAGCCTTTATCTTAACCTCCAGGTCCTCAGCGCTCGAACGGATGACGGCAACGGTTTTTCTCTTTTTTGCTTTCTCTCTTCTCTCGTTGTACTTAATGACAACGGTCCGAAGGTGGTCCGCGGTAAAGCGAACGGCCTGGTAGATGCGTGTAAAAAAGGCCACCAGTGAAAAACGTGTTGCGGATACAAACCCGATAATCCACAGGACCGCAAGAGTGATAAGCCCTCCGGTGACACTGACGTAGCTGATGAGCAGGGATTTAAGAGGCAGTCCGATCATGCCGCCGGATGAAAACCTCTGCCCGAAAATCACAAATTCATTCCGTTGAAAGCTTAACAGACTTCCGGTTGTGATGACGAGGAGGATGCCGCCGGCCGCTGTCAGAATCACGGCCTTTTTAGGATGATCGGCAAAAAAATGAAGACTGGAAAGGAGAAAGAGGATCGGAATCCAGAATGCCCCTAATCCAAAGAGTCCAATCAGAGCACCCGAAAGCTGAGCCCCGAAAAACCCGAACAGGTTGTGAATATTCTTTGAATTCGTTGCATTATGAATTGAGGGGTCCGATGGACTGTATGACAACAGGCTGATCAGCGTGAGCACCACGAAGAAAAATAATATGATTCCTGTAATTTCTTTTCGCATGATTGCGCTCTATGGTTCGTCTGAATTCAACTCGGCCGATCCTGCCCCTGCAGGCTCTGTCTCAGATTTCCGAAATAAAAGGGAGGATCACGGGCCGCCGCTGAATTGCAAAATTAAAATATTTTCTCAATTCAGATTGTACTCGGGATCGAACTTTATCGACCCTGCTGGGCGATCCCGGCGGATATTCATCCAGAATCTCAAGAATGACACATTTGGCATCTTCGAGAAGATGTCCGGCTTCGTTTTCGAAGACAAACCCTCTCGACACCAGTTCCGGCCCATAAACCACATATCCGGTATCTGCATCAAAAGCCATATTGACCACCACCAGGCCGTCCTCAGAAAGAAGCCGCCGTTCTTTAAGTACGCTTCTTCCGACATCCCCGATCCCCTTCCCATCCACCAAAATCCGGCCGGTTGGGACCCGGTCCCGAATTCTTCCCCCCTTATCGTCGAACTCAATAATCTGGCCGTTTTCAGCAAGTAAAATCCGGTCCTTTGGAATTCCGACTTTTTCAGCCAGCCTGGAATGAAGAACCAGATGCCGGTACTCTCCATGAATCGGAATGAAAAATTTGGGTTTGGTGAGGCTGATCATCAGCTTCAGCTCTTCCTTAAAGGCATGACCTGAAACATGGATGTTGGATATCTTTTCGTAAATGACATCCGCCCCCTGACGATAAAGTTTGTTAATAATATTCCCGATGGTTTTCTCATTTCCAGGAATAAATTTCGAGGAGAAGACAATGGTATCCCCTTTTTTGACAGTAACCTTTTTGTGAGCCCTGGCCGCCATTCTCGCCAAAGAAGACATGGGTTCCCCCTGGCTTCCGGTCGTGATCATGATGATCTCATTGTCCGGAATATCATCAATCCGGTTCATATCGATCTGGATCTCCTTGGGGATGTTGATCAGGTTCAGTCTTTTGGCAATATTCACGCTGACTTCAATACTCTTTCCGTCGAGAATGATTTTTCTTCCCCTGTCTTTTGCGATGTTGATGATCTGTTGAATCCGATTGATGTTGGATGCGAAAAGAGAAATGATGATCCGGCCGCTCGCACCTGCAGTAATTTGAGCAATGGTTTCTCCAATTTCTCTGGCGGAAACGGTATACCCCTCCTTTTCCACGTTGGTTGAATCGGAAAGAAGGGCAAGAACTCCTTCCTCCCCGCACCGGGCAAAGCGATTAACATCCGTCGATGCTCCGCTGAGGGTGGCATGATTAATCTTAAAATCTCCGGTATGAACCACCAGACCATAAGGAGTTTTAATAGAGAGACCGATTCCGTCGACCACACTGTGTCCCACCCGAATAAACTCAAGTTCAAGAGCACCGATATGGAGACTCTCCCTGGGAAGGACCTCGTGCAGCGAACAGGATGAAATAAGTCCGTATTCCTCGAGCTTATGCGCTACGATTCCCAGGGTAAACGGAGTCCCGAAAATCGGGGCATTGAACTCCTTTGCCAGATAGGGTACGGCACCGATATGATCTTCATGGGCATGGGTTAAAACAATTCCTGAAACCCGCATCCCGGATTCTTTCAGATATGTCATATCCGGAATGACCCAGTCGACCCCCAGCATATAGTCTTCAGGGAACATCAGTCCTGCGTCGATAATCAGAAGCGTATCCCTGTACTGGACCACCATCATGTTCAGACCGATTTCTCCAAGTCCTCCCAGAGGAATCAGTTTGAGCACAACATCTCTCCTCTTTTTCCTTTTTCAAACCTATCGTGTATCACACGGTTGACTTTTTCCAACAGATCATCTTTTGTTTTTCGGCTGAAGCCATCGGTTTCGATGGGCTTCATAATTTCCAGCGTCACCGTTCCGGGTCTGATCATAAGTCCATTTCTAGGCATGATGGACCACGTCCCGTGAAGAATCACCGGAACAACGGGCGCCCCTGAATCAACAGCCAAAATAAATCCGCCTTTTTTAAACGGACGAATATTTCCGTCCCGGCTTCTGGTTCCTTCGGGGAAAATCATGACTGAGGCACCGTTTCGAATGGTATCGGCTGCTTTCTTGAGACTTAAGAAGGAGCTTTTTCGATTGGACCGGTCGATACTGATGTAACCCGCCCTTCTCATTGCAGGACCGAAAATCGGGATTTTAAACAACTCAGCCTTGGCAAGCCATCTGAATTGAACGTCCAGATAAGCCAGGAGAACCGGGATATCAAAGTTGCTCTGGTGATTGGACATGTAGATGTAACTCTTTCTTTGATCGATATTCGACATTCCGATTACGGTAACGCGAATCCGGCTGATCAGAAGGATTGTTTTCCCCCAGATCTGGGCGATTTTATGAATCGTCCTGTCATTGCTGCTGAAAAAAGAGACTCCGACAGCAGCAACTCCCATGAAAAAAGTCAATACCACCACGCATCCGATGATGATCCATGTCTGAATCATTTCACAGGCTGTAAAATGACCGTTTCCAATCTCATGATGCATTCAGGTTTTAATTCCCAGATCCGTGAAGATTGAATCAATCAGGTCCACCAGCCAGTTCCGTTGGCTTTCTGTTGCGTAACCGATGCAATCACACTTCAGCCGATGCTTGGTCCGGACCAGCAGTTCACATGAAAGGCGGTTTTGGGTCAATTCCAGGGCAAAGAAAAAAGGCCGGCAGGATAGATGCTCTTTCTGACAATCCGTAAGAAGCTTCTGATCTAGGGGAATCCAGTAGATGCCGTCCATCTCGCCGCCGGGAAATCGTTCTTTCAGGAGGGCTTCAAGTTTATCATTTTCCCATGGTCGTATTTCATCAATCACGTATTGTTTCATCTGAAAAAGCTACCACAGCTCATCATCAAGTGCAATAATTATTGACAGTCTCCGGCAGATCATATATATTTCCTTCCTATCGGATCATCAAGGGGTGGCATAACAGGCCTGAGATATACCCTTCGAACCTGAACTGGGTAATACCAGCGTAGGAAATCGATGATTGCAGGCGAGTGAGATTCCATTTTAGGGCTGTTTCCACCAGGAAACAGTCTTTTTATTTTATAAGGAAATGATAATGCATTATTCTGAAACCGCAGCCGAACGGCTCATGACTGTAAGAAATACAAGGCCTCTGATTCATAACATTACCAATTTTGTCGTTATGAATTTTACTGCAAATGCTTTAATTTCGTTGGGTGCATCTCCGGTTATGGCGCAT
>JBFMEI010000077.1:0-8650 GCA_040753295.1 Thermodesulfobacteriota bacterium
TGAAAAAAGGAGTCTGGTCATGGCGAAAAAGATGAAAACAATCGATGGGAATACGGCAGCAGCTCATGTGGCCTATGCCATGAGCGATGTGGCAACCATTTATCCGATTACCCCTTCATCTCCCATCGGAGAAATTGCCGATGAATGGGCGGCAGCCGGCAAAAAAAATATTTACGGTCAACCCATGACCGTGCGTCAGCTTCAGTCCGAAGCCGGAGCTGCTGCTGCCGTGCATGGGTCTCTGGCCTCCGGTGCCTTGACCACGACCTTCACTGCATCGCAGGGGCTTCTCCTCATGATCCCCAATATGTATAAAATATCGGGTGAACTTCTCCCTGCGGTGATTCACGTTACTGCCAGAGCCGTCGCAGCCCATGCCCTATCGATTTTCGGGGATCACCAGGATGTCATGGCCGTCCGCCAGACCGGATTCGCCCTTATGGCTTCAGCATCGGTCCAGGAAGTTATGGATCTGGGGCTTGTCGCCCACCTCAGCGCCATTGATTCAAGTGTTCCGTTTCTCCATTTCTTTGACGGATTTCGGACCTCCCATGAAATTCAAAAAGTGGAGATGATCGAGTATGGAGATATGGCAAAACTCGTCAATCAGGATGCCGTGGAACGATTCAGGGCCAGGGGTGCCAATCCGGAGCGACCGGAGCTCAGGGGAACTGCCCAGAACCCGGATATCTATTTTCAGGGGCGGGAGGCTTCCAATTCATATTATCTTAAAGTTCCGGGGATCGTCTCCGGATATATGGAAAAAGTGGGAACCCTGACCGGTCGAAACTATCGCCTTTTCGATTATGTGGGGGATCCCCAGGCAGTGCAGGTGATTGTAGCCATGGGATCTGCGTGTGAAACCATCGAGGAAGTGGTCAACTATCTCAATTCCCGAGGTGAAAAGACCGGCCTGATCAAGGTCAGATTGTATCGCCCGTTTTCCCCGGAACACCTGTTTACCGTAATGCCCGCTTCTGTGGAACGGATTACGGTTCTGGATCGAACCAAAGAACCGGGCTCTCTGGGCGAACCTCTTTATCTGGATATCTGCACTGCGTTCATGGAAAAGCAGAGGACTCCGTTGATCCTCGGCGGCCGCTATGGACTCGGTTCCAAAGAATTCAACCCAAGCATGGTGAAGGCGGTCTTTGAGAACATGAAATCGAATGATCCCCATAACCATTTTACCGTCGGAATTCATGATGATGTCACCCATACTTCTCTTGCGGTCCAGGAAGGATTGAGCGTGGTGCCTGAGGGAACGGTGGAATGCAAATTCTGGGGCCTCGGAGCGGACGGCACGGTGGGCGCCAATAAAACGGCCATTAAAATGATCGGAGACAACACTCCCCTGTATGCCCAGGCCTATTTTGCCTATGATTCAAAAAAATCCGGCGGTATCACCATTTCCCATCTGAGATTCGGGAAAAAGCAGATTCAGTCTACCTATCTTATCGACAGTGCCGACTATATTGCCTGTCACAAGGCGAATTATATTTACAGTTACGATGTCCTTGAGGGGATTAAGGACGGGGGAACATTTGTACTGAATTCGAACTGGTCGGCCGAAGAGATGGAAGAAAAGCTTCCTGCTTCCATGCGACGCACCATTGCCGGGAAAAAGCTCAGATTTTTCAACATCGATGCAGTTAAAATTGCATCTGAAATCGGATTGGGCGGCCGAATCAACATGATCATGCAGACCGCATTTTTCAAGCTCTCAAATGTCATTCCGGTAAAAGATGCCGTAGAGTATTTGAAATCCGATATCGTCAAGATGTTCGCGATGAAAGGGGATGCGGTGGTTAAGATGAATCAGACGGCTGTGGATAAAACTCTCGAAAATCTGATTCAAATCCCCTATCCGAAAGATTGGATACATGCAGGCCTGACGGGAACCGAGTCACTCGAGGAACCGGCATTTGTCGCGAAGGTAATCCGTCCCATTCTCGCCCAGCAGGGGGATAAACTGCCGGTTAGCGCCTTTTTTCCTGACGGTATCTTTCCGGTAGGGACCACCCGGTATGAAAAGAGGGGGGTGGCCATCATGATTCCCCAGTGGATTCCCGAGAACTGCATTCAGTGCAATCAGTGTTCCATGGTCTGCCCTCATGCCGCCATTCGTCCTTATCTGCTGACAGAACAGGAAGCCACCGGAGCGCCGAAGGAATTTGAAACGATCAAGGCCACCGGGAAGGAATTGAAAGGGTTTCTTTTCCGGGTTCAGGTCAGCCCTCTCGATTGCATGGGGTGCGGGAACTGCGCCGATATCTGTCCTGCGAAAAAACCAGCCCTTGTCATGAAGCCTCTTGAATCCCAGACGGAAAGCCAGGTGCCCAATCATCGGTTTGCCGCAGCCCTCCCGGTCCGGGAAAATCCGGCAAATCGTTTTTCCGTTAAAGGGAGCCAGTTCTCTCAGCCGCTTCTTGAATTTTCAGGGGCCTGCGCCGGGTGCGGAGAAACTCCCTATGCCAAACTCATTACCCAGCTGTTCGGTGAACGGATGGTGATTGGAAATGCTACGGGATGCTCATCCATCTGGGGAGGAAGCGCTCCCACGATTCCCTACTGTGTAAATCAGAATGGATTCGGCCCAACATGGGGAAACTCCCTCTTTGAAGATCCGGCCGAGTTTACATATGGAATGTTCCTGGGAGCCATGCAGCAGCGAAGAAAGCTGGCCGATATGATGAAAGAGGCAATGGGAACCGATATTCCACAGCATCTCAAAACCGCCATGGAAGGATGGTTGGAGAACATGAAGGATCCGGTGAAAAGCAGGGAATTCGGGGATCAACTCAAAGCCCTTTTGCCCGGATTCAGGGAAAACCGGCTTTTAAGCGCGATCCATGGAATGTCCAAATTGTTTACAAAAAAATCTTACTGGATCTTTGCAGGGGACGGCAGCGCCTATGACATTTCATTCGGCGGTATCGATCATGTCCTGGCCTCAGGGGAAGACATCAATTTGATGGTGTTTGACACTGAGGTTTACTCCAACACGGGTGGACAATCCTCCAAAGCGACGCCCACCGGATCTATCGCAAAATTCG
Organism: Thermodesulfobacteriota bacterium; assembly: GCA_040753295.1. Lineage (GTDB taxonomy): Bacteria > Desulfobacterota > Desulfobacteria > Desulfobacterales > UBA2156 > RBG-13-49-15. The sequence continues at coordinate 3,057 of JBFMEI010000077.1, forward strand.
CCGCATCGGGGAAAAAGACCGCAAAAAAAGATATGGGGAAGATGATGATGAGCTATGGCTATATTTATGTGGCTTCAGTCGGTATGGGCGCCAATAAGCAGCAGTTAATGCGGGCGCTGACCGAAGCCGAAGCCTATGACGGACCTTCCCTGATCCTCTCCTATGCTCCATGCATCAATCACGGAATCAAGCGCGGCATGGGAAAAAGCCAGGAAGAGACGGAACTTGCGGTGGCATGCGGGTATTGGCCGCTATACCGCTATAACCCCATGCTGAAAGCTGAAGGAAAAAATCCCTTTATCCTGGATTCTAAAAGCCCTAATGGGCAGCTCAGGGAATTTTTAAGAGGAGAGATCCGTTACGCAGCGCTTGAAAAATCATTTCCTCAGGAAGCCGAACGGCTTCATGCCCGGCTGGAACAGGAGGTGCTCGAGCGTTATGCATCCTTGAAACTGCTTGCAGATCCAAAGTCCATATGCGGGGAAGGAAAAGAAAAAGCGTTGGAGGATGAACGCTCCTGAACAACCCGCCGGGGGTTGGGGAGGAATGAATTCCAAAGACCGTTATGATGTGGTTGTGGTCGGCGGCGGGCCTGCAGGATCCACCGCCGCTGCCCTGCTGGCAAAGGAAGGCTTTGAAGTTTGTCTTATTGAAAAGGCCAGATTCCCCCGTCAAAAAATTTGCGCCGGCCTCATCACCCTTAAAACGATTCATATCCTTCAGAAAATATTCGGTATAACCTATGATTTTCTGATCAGAGAAGGGATTATCACCCACTCCTGCCGCAATTACTCCATTTGGAATACAAAGAAGGAGATCGCCAAAGGCTCTCCTGAATTTGTCAGTCACTTTGTGGAACGGGATCGTTACGACGAATACTGGGCAAATCAGGCAAGTAACGCAGGCGCTCGGATCCTCATGGGGGAAAAGCTGGTATCTTTCGATCTTAGTGAAAAAAAAATTGTTACAAACCAGGGTACATCACTGATCGGAAAATGGATTATCGGAGCAGATGGAATTTTCAGCCGGATCAGACATGAACTGGCAAGGCGAAAGGTTATTCCAGACTCTTATGGGGATGGATTGGCACCGGCTCTTGAATTGCGTATTCCCAAGAGTAGGTCACCTCTATTTTTACATTATCCGGTTCTTTACTACGGATTTAATTCATGGGGATATGCCTGGTCCTTTCCTGGAAACGACATGCAGACCCTTGGGATGTGCGGGTTGAATCGAAAATCCGGAGTAAGGTTACGCCAATGTTTTGAGCGATTTCTCCGATTTCAAGGGATTTCAAGTCCGGCAGACTGTTCGATTAAGGGATGGGCTGTACCGTATGGCAACTACCTTTCAAAACCCGGAGGGATGTCCACACTCCTGATCGGCGATGCGGCAGGCTTTGCGGATCCTGTTTTGGGAGAAGGAATCTATTATGCCCATAAAAGCGCACTGCTGGCAGCACGGGCCATCATCGATACCCGGACCCGTTGCATGGACACGGCAGCTCGATATGCCGAGCTTCTATCCGAGAGGGTTCTCGTCGAGATGCGATATGCCAAATTCTGGAGGGGCATTATTTTTTCCGCGGCAAGAATGGTGAACTATGGAGTGTTGGGGATTCTCATGAACCGGTTTTCGAAATATGCCCGGGAAACCATTCAGGGAAAACGGACTTTTCGATGGCTCCGATCCATTCCTACCGAATAGATGTCCCGATACAGCCTATGATATGGAGATTACCCGGCCGCCGGTCATCGATATGAGTTCGTCAGGGGTCAGCTTGAACACCGCATAGGGAGTTCCTGCTGCAGCCCAGATCTCCTGATACTGCAAGAGATGGATATCGATGAAGGCCGGCATGGAAGTCAGATGCCCCAGAGGGGGAACGCCGCCGATGACATATCCGGTCTGTTTTCGGACAAAATCCGCATCCGCCATCTTCACCGATTCGGATACAGCCTGAGACAGGGTTTTCTCATTAACGCGGTTCTTGCCGCTGGCCAATACCAGATACGGTTTTCCGGTATCGATCCCGATGAAAACCAGGGATTTGACGATCTGTCCCACATCGCACCCGGCTGCGCGAGCCGCATCCCCGGCACTTCGGGTCGTTTTTTCCATTTCAATGACCTGACATGAAAATCCCCTGTCCCGCAGGATATCCTGAACCTTTTGCGCGCTCTGTTTTAAATTATTTTTTATTGCTTCTGCCATGAATCCGCTGATCTGTTAATTAAAATGAACAATCGTTCCGAACGATGAAATCATACCAGAAATATTTCAAACCGGATACGATAATTCCTTCTTGAAGCATCTCTTCAGACATGTCAAAAGAAATCAGACCCCGAATCATGCAAGATTCAGGCAAAAGGATTTTTCCATGCCGACCCATAGAATACAAATTGAATGCAGGCGCTGTGGAGAATGCTGCCGAAAAGGAGGCCCGGCATTTCATCTGGAAGACCGGGGGCTGATTGAAACCGGTCAAATTGCGGCCAAATTTCTTTTTACCATCCGGAAAGGAGAGCCGGCTTACAACAACGTAACAGGATTTCTCATCCCGTCCCCATCTGATATCATCAAAATCAAGGGGAAAAAGGAGAGCTGGTCGTGCCTCTTTTTTGAAGAACCTTATGCGGATTGCAGGATCTATGAATATCGGCCTGTAGAATGCCGGATACTCAAATGCTGGGAACCGGCTGCACTGGAACGCATGTATGATAAAAACCGGCTGACCCGGAAAGATCTATTACAAGAAATCAAAGGGCTGTGGGATATCGTGGAAGAGCACTCGGTGAAATGCGCTTATGAAACCATACGAGCTGTGCTGCTAGAAGATGGAAAGAAAAAAACAGCCGGATATTCAAAAAAACTCAATGAAATGATCTTCTATGAATCAGAGCTTCGTGCCCTTACTGTGGAAAAAGCGAAACTGGACCCGGAGCTTCTTGATTTTATTTTTGGAAGACCATTATCCGAAACCCTGTCAAACATGATCCGCATGAGGTGATTTTTCAGCAGGTTCGGTAAAGCTCAGGCCTCCGGTTCGGGAGGAAATACGCCATGCGGTTTTTTCTGACAGAGATAAGATCGCTTTTTTTTAAGGTGGCGATAAGAATCTCCTCGCGGGTTGAGGCCTTTTTTGCAATCACCTTTCCATCAGGGCCGATGATCACGGCAATCCCGGGGAAAGTCAGCCCTTCTTCATTCTTCCCCACTGCGTTACATGCCACAACAAAAACCCCGTTGTCATAAGCTCTGGCAGGGAGATGCCGCATCCATGAATTGAATTTTTGTATCGGCGTTCCCCTCGGAGAGGCATGGGGAAAAAAGAGAACATCGGCCCCTTTTAATGCCATTGTTGTGGAAAGGTCCGGAAAGTGGGTATCATAACAGAGCTGAATTCCAAAACGTATCCCGGAAATATCGAATACGGGAATTTTATTTCCAGTCGTATATATTTCTTTTTCAGGTGGTGCGATGTGAAGCTTCCGGTAAACCCTGGTTTTCCCCTGGGGAGGAACCACAAGATGGCTTGCATGAATCGCGTCATTTTCCCCTTTTTCCGCCATCCCGGCCAGGATCACCATCTTTCCCTGCTTTGCCATTTCTTTCAAGGCCTCGGGAATACTTCCGGTTAAAGGCCGGGCGCTTTTCCGAATCGATTTTCGGATTCCGTATCCCGTCACTCCCATTTCAGGAAAGCAGATGATTTCGACCTCTTCTCTATTGGCCATATCAATATAACCAGCCATGCGGTCTAAGGTTTCTGGTACTTCGTCAATAGGGGAACGGAAAATAACGGCGGCGATTCGAATATCATTCATCATGATGTGCGGATGAAAATCGTCCTTTCATTTCAGAAATCGAAATGGGCTCTGATTTTAAAGACTCTGGTTGCCGGAAGGCTGATGATTTCCGGAATTCCGCTTTTTTCAGATATTTCTTTCAGGGATGATTCGATCTTTTCCGTGGAGGAGGCAATGAAGGTAAACCAGATATTATAATCATTGTCTCTTAGATAATTATGAGTGACTCCCGGATACCGGTTGACGATTTGGGCAAACTTTTCCACTTGATGGGAAGGAACTTTTGCCGCACACAGGGTGCTCACGAATCCCAGTTTTTCAGGGACAAAATTTCCTCCGATCCGACGGATAATCCCCAGTTCTTTCAATCGCGATACCCTGCGGATCACCTCTTTTTCCGTCTGATCAATCGACTCGGCGATCACCTGAAATGGTCTTGCGACAATCGGGAAATCCGATTGAATACGGTTTAAAATGGCCTTATCGATATCATCCATCGGAACTTTCGATGGGTTTGTCATGAGATTCCCCGCAGCAGTTTTACATGCAATTTCCGATTTCTTGGACCATCAAATTCACAGAAGAATATTCCCTGCCAGGTTCCGAGAACCAGTCTTCCATTTTCAATTGCGACCAGTTCGGAAGCTCCGATCAGGGTGGCTTTGATATGAGCCGGAGAATTCCCTTCCAGATGGCGGAAGGATCCGTTCCATGGAACCATCTCGTTTAATACCGTCAGGATATCCTCCCGAACGCTGGGATCAGCGCTTTCATTGATGGTGATGGCCGCGGTAGTGTGTGGAACAAATAGCATGCAAAGTCCGTCTGTGATCCCGGACTCGCGAATCAGGGTGTTTATATGGGTCTGGACCAGGGAAGTGATATCGATCAGTTCGGTTTTGGCTTTTGTTTTAACGGTCAGGATCATTTCTGATGCCTCCTTTGGAAATAAAAAAAGGCCCTGGAGAAATATCCAGGGCCTTTTTAAAATACTGGAAAGGCAGAAACAACAAAAGCCGGATATCTGGTTAGACGCATCCTGTGGGTTTGGGAAGTCCGGCCATTTTGCATGCTCCCTTGCCGGGTCCGGACGGAAAGAGTTCATAAATGTGTTTCAGCTTATAACCGGTAACTTTTGAAAGAACCCGAACCATGGGTGCGATACCGTTTTTCCGGTAATAATCCTGAAGAACATCGATGATTTTTCTGTGTTCTTCACTTAACTCTTCAATCCCTTCTTCCTTCTTTACATGCTGAACCCATTCTTCACACCAGTTGTCGAAAGAATCGATGAACCCATCTTCATCAACTGTAAACGATTTTCCTCCAAATTCAACCGTTGGCATTTACTAAATCCTCCTTTTCAAAATAAGATGGTTATACGTTCGGCTGACAGCCTCATGCTCGAATTTGATAATTCGATCTTATTAATATGATATGTTCAATAATGTCAACATTAAAAATTGATGATCCAATCCTTTTTCAATATCTTAATATTCTTTAGGAATTTGTCCGAGCTGGGCCAGCGTAAATACCGGTCCGTCTTTGCAGACGAATTCCTTGCCGATGGTGCACCGCCCGCACATGCCGATCCCGCACTTCATCCGGTTTTCGAGGGACATGATGATATGGTCATGGGAATACCCCAGCTTGTCGAGAACCGGCTGTGTGAATTTGATCATGATGGGGGGGCCGCAAATAATGGCAAAGGTGTCATTATCTCCGGGAGGCGCTTTTTTTTAAGTAATTGTCGGGACAAATACCACATTGTAATTACAATTAGGA
>JBFMEI010000078.1:0-8431 GCA_040753295.1 Thermodesulfobacteriota bacterium
TGAAGGCGGGTGCGGGATATCCTGAACCGGGAAGGAGTGCCGGCCGAAACGACCATGGTGATCCTTCATCCCTTTTCCCTCTGGTCTTATAAAGAGTGGCGTGAGGAAGGATGGATTCGACTGATGAAGGATCTGATCCAGTTTCCTTCTCGTTCAGTGGTGATCATCGGCTCTCTGAGCGACCGGGAAAGGATTTCAAAGATGATCAAGCCGTTCGAATTCGGGGTGTTTAATCTGGCAGGGAAAACCTCAATCGGTGAAATTCCGGAACTTCTTGGATTGAGCCGTCTTTTTATCGGAGTTGATTCAGGGATTATGCACATTGCCGGAGCAGTAGGGATTCCGTCCATTGCCTTGTTCGGTCCGTCATCCTCCTTGACTTGGGCACCGAGAAACCGGTTTCACACCACAGTAGCCATGGAGATGCCATGCCGACCCTGCCGGCAAAAAGGATGTCTGGGGAGCGAAATCAGTCAATGCCTTGATCAGTTGAGTTATGAAGATGTCAAGAAGGCCGTTGATGCAGAGCTGAAATCGGCGGGTTCATCAATAGCGGGTTAAGGAATCATTGCGATGTCACATAAGATTCATCCGGGGAATCCGGAGCACGGAACATCCCGGGAAGCGATCTGGATTCTGATTCTTGGCGTTGTGATCCGGCTCTATGCGTGTCAGTATACTGAAATCGTCAATCAGGACGGAACATTGTATATTCACCAGGCCAGAGCCATTTACTACGGACAATGGGATAAAATAACCCCTTGCGGCACCGGATTTTTATCCAATTATCCGTTTCTGGTTTCAGGGTTCTATGGCGTATTTCAGGACTGGATCATGGCGACCCGGGGAGTCTCCCTCGTCTTCGGCTCCCTGATGCTCATTCCTCTCTATCTCCTTTTCAGGCGGTTTTTTAATTTAAGAAACAGTGCTCTGGGAACACTGATATTCGCAGTAATGCCCATGTTTGTCGGGCATAGCGCCGATTCCATTAGGGATCCGGTTTACTGGTTCTTCATGATCCTCGGGATCTACTTATTTGCAGTGCACCCGGAAAAGAAATATTCCCTCTACATTCTGGCGTCCAGCCTCTCCTTTCTCATGGCCGCATGGGCGAGAGTGGAGGCCGGCCTCATCATCCTTCTGACGAGCGGATGCATCCTGATTATGATCCCGGGTAAGCGGGGGATCAAACTGATCCTGTTTCTATCTCCCATCGTGCTGGTGACGGGAGCATCCTTTTATGCTGTTTTTTCTTATCATCTTCCGTCTCTGGGTCTTAACCGCTTTGCCGAGATCTTTGAAAAAATCACCGGACCTTTTTCCCAATATCAGGACCTGAGAGTTCAACTTAAAGCCGTAGCCCCTCAATTTGAGAATCCGGCTCTCCGGTTTTTTCTTCCTGAAGCCAGAAATTTCGTCTGGCTGGTCGCACTGGGATCGCTTGCAAATCGAGCACTCGAGGCGTATTTCTATCCTCTGATTCTTGTCTTTGTTTTGGGATTTATCGGGCTTGGCCGTCGGTTTCGGGAAGATTGGCGGATCGGTTATTTTTCCGTCCTTGTCGCCGGCGGGATTGTTTTGCTCTATTTTCATACTCTTCACTGGTGGATGATCTATAACCGCTTTTTGGCCGTAATCATTTTGCCGAGTGCGGTTTTTGCAGGATTCGGTCTCGAACGCCTAATGATCATTTTTCAGAAGCATTTGAGAATCAGTGAGACTACCGCCGCTTGTCTCTTATGCGGATTGATCCTGATCTTCACTCTCCCAAAAAATTTACAGCCAAGAGAAGAGGACAAGCAGGTGTTTAAGAAAATCGGAGTTCAAATTGCACACCTTGAGGGGAATCATCAAGAGATTTCCGTGGCCTCGTCAATGGATACCATCCGCTGGCTTTCGTTTTATGCCAATCTTCGGTTTAAAGGAGCTCCTTGTCCGCAGCCTTATAATAATTTTGACCAGATCGCAGGAAAATCATATCCGGAATTCATTCGAAATTTAAAAGACCGGAACGTCAAATATTTTCTCTGGGATGAAAAGCATTGGCCCAAGGACCGGTTCGATTTTTTTCAGCCCGGCTATATTGCCAGATTTAAAGAGATCGGAAAATGGTATCACAGGGATACGGGAAAGATGATTCTATTTCGATTTCATTCATAATTTAACACCAGTGAGGGACCCGGATATTCTGATGGGCTTCCCGGTCATGGATATCATTCTTTGGAAGGGTCATGGAAGATGGGGATAAAGGTTCTTATCGGTATTCCGGTTCTAGACAATCTGGAAATGAATCGAGCCTGTCTGGAACATCTTTTTCGATACACGGAAAGAGATCGCATCGATTTAAACGTCAGCCTGCTGATTCTCGATAACGGATCCCGGGAGGATATTCCCGGATTGCTTCGGACCGATTTCAATACCCCCCCCTTTGAATTGCATTATCGGAGAAACCCGCGGAACCTGGGAGTGGCCATCGCCTGGAATCAGATTCTGAATTTCTGCCCGAACCCGGTTCCAGGGGAGGAGTTTTATTATGATTATTATGTCATTTCCAATAATGACGCCCTGTGCGGACCGGACTGGCTTCAACCCATGGTGGAGGCTATGAAAGAGGATCGACGGATCGGCTGGGTGTCGGCCATGGAAAACGGTTCTCCGGTTCAAAAAGAGCTGCTGGAGGCTCACGCGATATCGAAGCAGTATCGGATCGATCCGCTGAAACCGTTTACCACGGCTGAGATTTATCGGAGCATTGAGGAGATTTATGCTTCGTGGGGCGGATTTGAAGCATTTTGTAGAACCATTCAGGAGAGACACCTGCCCCGTTTTATTCCATTCGTGAAAGACGGACGGTCTGCAGTCTGTTTCATGCTCCGTCCGGAAATGGTCAATGAAATCGGATTTTTTGATGAGGAGTTTGCTCCTGTCGGAATTGCCGAAGATCTTGAATATTTTCTTCGAATGGACGGGATTCTGGATCCGCCGGATCCGCGAAACCGTCCACCTTATGAGAACAAGAGATGGCGAAGCGGATATTGCGGGCAGAGTATCGTCCATCATAACTGGTGCAGCACCCGTCAGGGAAAGCATTTCGACGGCCGAAAATGGGATCAGATGCGCGAAAAAAATTGGAAAACCAAATTCGGTCGATCAAAAAAATATTTTACCCGGTTGTTTGATTGATCCGACTCGGATCAAGCACCGGATCCTTCATGACGCTCACGGATCGACCCTTTTATGAAAAGAATCGCCCTGGCAATAGAAAACTTCAGCCGCAATGCAGGCGGTGCAGAGTCCTATGCGGTTTCGCTGGCCCATGCATTGTCGGAAAACGGCTGGGAGATCCATGTCTACGGGAAGCGATGGGATGGGGAGCCTTCAGGTGCCTCGTTCCACCAGATTCGAGTCCCGGACTGGTTGCCGGTATGGATACAACTTTTGAATTTTGCCTTTTGTCACAGGAGGATGATTCGGGAATGCCGCTCCGACATCATTCTGGGGTTTGGGAACACGATCTGCATGAACGTCTATCAGAGTCACGGAGGTGTGCATAAATTATCGACAGACAGAAAATTATTTGCCGAACCCAATCCATTTTTTAGGTCATTGAAGCGGATTCTGATTTATTTTTCTTTAAAACAGCGGGTGCGTCATTGGATCGAGTCTGCTCCTTTTCGTCAATCCCCCCGTCCCAGAATTGTGGCCATTTCCGAGATGATTCAAGAGGATATTCAACAAATCTATGGAATTCCGGATCCGATTCCGGTGATTTACAATGGAGTCGATACTTCCCGATTCAACCCGGATGCCATGATCCGATTCAGAGGGATACTTCGAAAAAAACTCGGACTCAACTCCGGCGAACTCCTTTTTCTTTTCGCCTCCCTTGAGCTTCGAAAAAAGGGGATCCTTCCGCTTCTTGAGGCTTCGGCCTTGTTGAAAAACAGAACTTCGCAGAAGTTTCGGATTCTGGTTGCCGGTGGGGAGCCTGAAAATGTTGTCAAACAGAAAGTTCGAAGTCTCACCCTTGAGGATCAAATCGTTTTCCTCGGCAAAATTCAGAACATGGAAATATGTTATGCCGATGCCGATGTATTCATCCTCCCCACCTATTATGATGCATGCAGCCTGGTGGTCATTGAAGCCATGGCCTCCGGTCTTCCCGTGGTCACTACCCGATACAACGGAGCATCCGGAATCATCCGAAACGGTGTAGACGGATATATTGTCTCTCATCCGCCCGAACCTGAGGAAATCGCTCGCATCATGGAAAAGCTCATGGATTCAGACTGTAGAAAAAAGATCGGAAAATCGGCCGCAACGACCGGAAGTCGATTTTCCGCTGAAAAAAATCACCGGGAGATGATTCGGATATTTGAATCCATCATTTCCGGTACCTGATGATTACCCAAGGGTTTATCTCTGTTTTCCGAATCTGCAGCAATACATTTTATTGGAAAAAATGAAAATCCATCGCCGGGATGCCCGATTCTTTTTGCATATTCCGAGGATTCTTGGTATTTGAGTTGATCGAAGAAGTTATATCAATAGACTGAAACCATCTGATTGAGCCGGGGGAGGAACATGACGATCAATCCCGAATTGCTGGAAATCCTTGCATGCCCCAAATGCAAAGGAGAGATCCGCCTTAATGAATCCCAAAACGGGCTGATATGCGATTCATGCAGGCTGCTCTATGAGATCAAGGACGATATTCCCATCATGCTCATTGATGAGGCAAAGCCGCTTCGGTAAGCCGGGTCGTACCGGCAAATCGACTGGATTTGGAAGGCACTGATTCCATGAAGGTGTGCATATTATGAGCCGGCCGAAAATTCCCGGTCCGGTTAAATTGATCATCGGAATTTTCACGAAAGAAAAGGGAGTTTTAAAACCCATTTCGAGCCGATTGACAGAACAGTTCGGCCGGTTGGACATGGTCAGCCGATGGCTTCCTTTTGATAAGACCGATTATTATCAGAATGAGATGGGAAGCCCTCTGTTTCGAAGGATGCTCTCCTTCAGAACACTGATCCCTCGCGATGAACTGGTCACCATCAAGCAGATGACCAATGATCTGGAGAGGGAGTACACCGAAGGAGAAAAACGAAGCGCCAATATTGATCCCGGCTATGTCTCCCGCGAGCATGTCGTACTGGCAACGGGTAAAAACTATTCTCACCGGATCTATCTTGGAGCCGGTATATACGCGGATCTGACATTGATTTATTCCAAAGGGGCTTTTAAGACTCTTCCCTGGACTTACCGCGACTATGCCGGAAAACCCCTTATCGAATTCCTTGAACGTGTCAGAACCAAATACGTGCACGACCTTGCCCTGGTGTAAGGAAGAAAGAGCCGCCCTTGGCCGTTCTCTTTTTATATTGACGGATTTTAGGATGAACCCATGATGAAGAGCATGACCGGTTATGCCAGATCTGAGAAAAGAGAAGGTCAGATCGAAGCATCCGTGGAAATTCGATCTTATAACAGCCGATATCTGGACGTGACCTTGAAAATTTCACATGATTATTATCCCCTGGAAGATCAGATCAAGCGTCTGATATCCGGATCCGTTTCCAGGGGGCGTATCGAAATTGCCGTCACGATCAGAGATCGATCTGACAAGTCGAGTCTTTTTGAAGTCGATCGGGAAAAAGCCGTCTCACTGAAACATGCTCTGGTTCAGTTAAAAGAGATGCTGGATTTTGATGATCCGATTCCGTTTTCGCTGATCGCAGGAACCAATGGCGTGGTGAAAGCCGGAGCCGGGGGAGACAATTCGGAGAGATGCTGGGAGGTTTTGAAAAGCTGCCTGGAAACCGCACTGACCGACCTTGATGGCATGAGAATAGCCGAAGGTACCGCCATGGCAGGGGATTTTAATCATCGGCTGGGGCTTCTTGAGGGGTTTCTCATGGAGATCGGAACAGAGCAGGAAGAGGGAATTGGGGAATATCGCGAAAAGTTGACCGAAAGAATAAAAAACCTCTTGCAGAATCTTGATGTCGATCCGGCTCGAATTGCACAGGAAGTGGCGATTCTTGCCGACAAGCGGGATATTTCAGAAGAGATTTTTCGTGCGAAAAGCCATCTGGCACAATTCAGAACCATCATGGATTCCAAAGAACCGGCCGGTCGAAAGCTGAATTTTCTGCTCCAGGAACTGAATCGTGAATTCAACACCATTGGGGCAAAAGCTGAGAAAGCCCGGATATCGCACGTTGTGGTGGAAGCCAAATCTGAACTGGAAAAGATGAGGGAACAGGTTTTGAACCTGGAGTGATGCCGATCCGTTTCCATCAGGTGTCATCCAAACCGGGAAAAATCCGTCGGTAGAAGGTTTTTTTTATGGAACAAACATTACTGAATATCGGCTTCGGAGGGACGGTTGTCGCAGAGCGCGTTGTTGCCATTGTCTCTCCCAATTCAGCGCCTATGAAGCGCCTGAAGGACGAGGCTAGAAGGGAAAAACGGCTCGTGGATGCCACCCATGGGCGAAGGACCCGTTCCATTATCGTGATGGACAGCAACCATGTGATCTTATCCGCCATACAGGCTGAAACGATTTCCCAGCGGTATTCAACCTTGAAAGAAAACCCTGAGCTGCCGGGACCGCACTCCCAGGTATCCAATTCCTGATGCTCCCGTGTTCTGGAATCGGACTGAACGGATTTCCATGAAAAAATCAGGAAGCCTCTTTGTTTTTTCAGGCCCGTCCGGGGTCGGAAAAACAACCCTCTGCGGTGCCGTTATCAAACACTTTCCGGATATGAATTATTCTATTTCTTATACCACTCGACAGCCCAGAAAGGACGAGCATGACGGCGTCGATTATCATTTCATTTCAAAAGAAGAATTTATCAAAGGAATTGATGAGGGAAGATGGGCCGAATGGGCCAAGGTGCACGGCAACTATTACGGCACTTCTGCGGAAATCATCGAAAAAAGCTTGAAAGAGGAGCGGGATATCCTCCTCGATATCGACGTTCAGGGGACCCGACAGATTTTGAAGCGGTTTCCGGAAAGCATTCCCATTTTCATCATGCCTCCTTCAATGGATGATCTCAAAGGACGCTTGGAGTCCAGGGGGACCGAGACCGAAGCGTCGATCCGGGAAAGACTCCTTAATGCTGAAGAAGAGATCGCTCAGAAGGGGATATATCGTCATGTTGTCGTCAATGATTCACTGAAAAAAACCTTGGACGAGCTCGTATCCATCATCACCGCATATCGCCGAAAAGGAGATGTCCGGAACAGGTGAGAAATGAACAAGAAGATTTTCCTGTTTTTTTTAAAATTTGAAACGGTGATGCAATGACAGGAAGTGAAGTTCTATACGGATTTCATCCGGTGATGGAAGCCATCACTGCCAAAAGAAGGCGAATTTTTAAAATTTATCTTGCACAGGAGGGAGATCCCCGGAGAAAAACTTCGGTTCAGCGTTCGGCCCAAACCGCAGGGATTCCGGTAAAAGGAATCCCGAAGCTTGAGTTAAATAGAATGGCGGGAACTCCTTTGACCCAGGGAGTGGCCGCCGAAGTGAGCGCATATCCGGTTGCAGACCTTTCGGATATATTGAACCAGCCCAAAATCAGGGGCGAAAATCCGTTTCTGCTTCTCATCGACAATCTGGTGGACCCTCAAAACCTGGGTGCCTTGATCCGAACCGGAGCGTGTGCCGGAATTCATGGCGTGATTATCCCAAAAGACAGGTCTTCTCCGCCGACCCCTGCAGTGACAAAGGCCTCTGCCGGAGCGCTTGAACATATTCGCCTCGCCCGGGTATCCAATTTATCCGGAACCATCGAGATTCTTAAACAATCGGGGATATGGGTTGTCGGAATGGATCCTTCTGCCCGGAATTCCCTTTTTTATACGGATTTGACTGCAAGTCTCGCATTCGTTGTGGGAGGGGAAGAAAAAGGGATCCGGCCGCTTGTCAAGCGGCATTGCGACGATCTGGTTTCTATTCCGATTCGAGGCGAGATAGGCTCTTTGAATGCTTCAGTGGCCGGCGGGATCGCCATGTATGAAGCGGTCCGGCAGCGACAGGGAAACGAATCGCTATTCGGGAACGCCCGATGAATCCGCTTCCTGCAGCCCGGCATCCGGAATTTTTTACACAGAGTCGGATCCGGCGAATCCTGTTCCCGAGGATCAGGATCTTTATCGATTTCCTTTTTCCTATAAAGTGCCTTGTCTGCGGCAGATTTTTCAGGGCCAATGATGATTGGTATTTCGGTGGAAAAGGATGGCCTCGGGAATTTATCTTATATGAACCCCTTGATGCCGTCTTCCATAAACTCATGTCTCATCTCCTGTGCCCCGTCTGCGTTTCCGGATTTTCAGCCATTGAGACTCCGTTATGTCGTGCCTGTGGAATCATGTTTCGCAGCGAAAAAGGAGTAGATCATCTCTGTCCGATGTG
>JBFMEI010000079.1:0-8337 GCA_040753295.1 Thermodesulfobacteriota bacterium
AATTTCTCATTATAAACAGCCAGAGAACCGGAAGAGGCCGGGGGAGTCGGCAGATACCCCGGCAGAATATGAAACAAAATCCCCTGATCCGTCGATCCCTGAACATTCGATTCCCCGCGCAGGGCATTCACTCCGCCTCCGGCGACTCCCATATTTCCGAGAAGAGACTGAATGATGCTCATCGTCCGGATGTTCTGGGTTCCGTGGGTGCTCTGGGTCCATCCCATGGCATACATGATGGTGCCGGCCTTGCCGGGTTTTCCGGTTTCCGAATACGTCTTGTATACTTCCAGAAGGTCTTTTTCCGGTGTCCCGGTAATTTCAGAGACCAGTTTCAAGGCATACCGGTCGTAATGCTTCTTCAGCAGGTTGAATACGCACTGGGGATCCGCAAGACTCGGGTCTCTTTTGGTGACTCCTTTATCATCGACCTGAAACGCCCATTTGCTCTTGTCATAGCTCCGTTTCCCTTCGTCATACCCGGAAAAGAGCCCGTCGGTGAATGAAAAGTTGCCTCCCACAAGAAAGGACGCATTGGTGTATTTGATGACATACTCCTCATGATAGAGTTTGTTGTCGAGGATGTATTTGATCATTCCCCCGAGAAACGCGATATCCGTGCCCGAGCGGATCGGAGCATAAATATCGGCCTTGGCCGATGTCCGGGTGAAGCGGGGATCCACATTGATGAGTTTCCCCCCGTTTTTCTGAGCCTCGGTGACCCACTTGAAGGAGATCGGGTGGTTTTCCGCCGCATTACTTCCCATGATGAGCACGACATCCGCGTTTTTAAGATCGATCCAGTGATTGGTCATTGCGCCGCGTCCGAACGACTCTGCCAGAGCCGCTACCGTCGCGCTGTGTCAGATACGAGCCTGGTGTTCGATGTAGACCAGCCCCATGGCACGCAGAAGGGCCTGATAAATCCAGCACTCTTCGTTGTCCATTGCGGCGCTCCCCACCGAAGCAATGGCGGTGGTCCGGTTCACCAGAAGCCCCTTCTCATTTTTCGCTTCAAAGGTGGCATCGCGGGTGGCCTGGATCCGCTTTGCGATCTCATCCATGGCCCATTCCCAGGTTACCTCTTTCCATTGGGTCGCCTTGGGAGCCCGGTACATGGGTTTTAAAAGACGGTTCTTGCTTTCTGCAAGCTGTTTGAGGGAAGCCCCCTTTGAGCAAAGCGCTCCCCGGCTGATGACATGATCCGGATCTCCTTCGATGTTGATGGCACGGCCGCTTCCCTGTTTGCTGGTATGCACGATGGCGCCACACCCCACTCCGCAGTAACAGCAGATGGTGGTGGTCTCCTTGGCATCCTTGGTCTTGAGCGACTGGGCATAGGATCTGACCGGTTTTAGATCAAACCCCAGACCACTCACCGCAAGACCTGCAGCCGTAGCACCGGTGATCTGAATAAATTCTCTCCGTGATACGTTCATTTGCCCTCCCTCCTTTTACGATTCACATTTTCCATCAAAAGGAAACGCTCATCCTCATAACGTTCATCCTCCGATGGCGTACATTTGCTCCAAAACCGCAGACTTCTCATGGCAGACAAGACCATGCTCCTGGGGTTTTCGTTGCACCGCAGAAAATATCAAGCGTTTCATTTCATCATCCGATGCGCCGTTTCGCAGTGGCGTTTTCAGATCAAACTGGATATTGGAAAGCAGGCATACCCGGAGTTGACCGCTGGCGGTCAGCCTGAGCCGGTTGCAATCCCGGCAGAAATGCCGGCTGATAGGCCGGATAAATCCGATTTCACCGGGAGCGTCCTTGAATCGGAAACGCTCTGCCGGTCCATCGTTTGAATCCCGCCATACCGGATACAAGGGCCCAAGCGTTTCAACGATGCTTTTGATTTCAGGGGCAAGCATCTGACGTTCCAGGGTCATGCACTGGGTTCCGATGGGCATATATTCGATAAACCGGATATGAAACGGATAGTTCAGGGACAATCCGGCAAAATCGACGAGTTCATCATCATTGACGCCCTTGATGGCTACCAGATTGATCTTGATGGGATCGAATCCTTCGTGAAGCGCCGCAAGGATCCCTTCCCAGACCGGAACAAATCGATCGACTCCCGCAATCTTTGCGTACTTCTCCCGATTCAGGGAATCCAGGCTGATATTTATACGTCGGATTCCGGCGGATTTGAGCCTTTGAATATTCTCTTTCAGAAGAACCCCGTTGGTTGTAATGGAAAGATCGGTCAATGCTTCGATTTTATGGAGTTCGGATAAAAACTCATAGACCCCTTTTCGAACCAGGGGCTCCCCTCCGGTGACCCGTATTTTTGAAATTCCAAAACAGACCAGGAGATTCACCAGTCGAATAATCTCTTCATAGCTTAAAATTTCATGGTGCGGAAGTTTCGGAAAAAAGGGGTCCGGCGTGCAGTAATTACATCGGAGATTGCATCGATCGGTGATAGAGATGCGAAGATAGTTGAGCGTCCGATTGAACCGATCGGTTAAATTTTCAACAGTATCGGTCATTCTTCCGCCGCATGCTGATATCTGGTTTCCCATCCCGTAAACCGGAGTTCATTAAGCAAGAATCGGAACTGGTGAATCGAATATCCTTGCTCATTTACGCTCCCGATAACTCCTTGTCAAGGAAGAATCATCCCTCTTCATCGGCTTCCAGCACATCCTCATCTGCAACCTTCACCACCGACTGGTAATTGTCAAAAACATCCTTTTCATAATCATCTTCGATCTCTTCATCTATCAGTTCGTCGATTTCAGAAGGTTCTTCTTCGATCTCCTCGCTGCGAATATCCCATTCCTTCCCCGGAATTTTTGCCAAAAGGTCCATGTCGTCAAAGACCAGCTCTGCAGATTCTTTTCCTGAGGTTCGGGTAATTTCCATCACCGATTCCGCGATTTTTTCGGCATA
This sequence comes from Thermodesulfobacteriota bacterium, assembly GCA_040753295.1. Taxonomy (GTDB): domain Bacteria; phylum Desulfobacterota; class Desulfobacteria; order Desulfobacterales; family UBA2156; genus RBG-13-49-15. The sequence goes on from JBFMEI010000079.1 coordinate 2,905, forward strand.
GAATCCGATGGGATACATGTTCTGGGTTCTAAGGGCTGAAATCAACGCCCCCTTTCCCTTTTCAGAAACCTTATGGATTCTGCGCAGATCATACTTTTCCTCGCAAAGAAGAGAAAAGGAGTCTTTTTCAAGCTCCGCAAATTCCTGAACAGTCAACTCCTTCTGATCGGTATTTTTTAAAATCATGTATTTCTGTTTCATAACCTATCTCCTGTGGTCATTCTAAAATCAACCGGCAATTTTTATAATAATTTGTTTTTTTTACATAAATTCCCCCACCTGTCAAGCTGAGATTTGATGTTTTCTGTGGAATAAAACCAGAAAACCTGCCGGCAGGGTCAGTTCAACCTTCCATAAAAAAAGATTGACCACCAACGGCTCCGATGATACCCTGATCAGTCAAATCTGGAGGGATGGCCGAGCGGTTTAAGGCGACGGTCTTGAAAACCGTTGAGCGAAAGCTCCGTGGGTTCGAATCCTACTCCCTCCGCTCAAGCGGCAATTGTCTTTTAACGGAGAGATGGCCGAGTAGGTCGAAGGCGCTCGCCTGCTAAGCGAGTGTGGGGCGAAAGCTCCACCCCGGGTTCGAATCCCGGTCTCTCCGCCATATTCTCCGGGGTGACCTCCAGTTCATATCATTTCTATTTATTTGATTTCCTTTAGCTTTTTCAATATACCCGCTGCATTTTCCATATCTGATCTGGCCTTTTGATGCCCCGGATTTAATGCTAACGTCATTTTCCATTCTTCAATGGCTTTTTCAAGTTTTTCATTTACAAAATATTTAATCCCCTCATTGTAATGAATCTCCGCAAGTTTCAGTTCCACGTCGGTCTTCAGTCGTCCGACATCCTGATATTCGGGGTCCACACGGCTGAAATATTTAATGGCGTCCCAATAATTCTTCCCTTCGGCAAATCCTTTTCCCATCCGATAATTCGATTCATTAATAATCTGTTTCGCCCGCGAGTTTTCATCATCTTGTTCCAATATTTCTTCGGCAACGGAAATTGCCTCGGGATATCTTTTTTTATCCATGAGCTGTTTCGCTTCGGAAAGAGAGCGCCCGGTTTTAATCCCTTTATCATAGTCGGTGATCATGGCTGTCAACTCCTGGGGCTCTTCCAGAGGCTTCGCCGACGGATCTTTTTTAGGAAGGGCTCCGGGTTTTGCGTTTTTTCCGGATCCGGGAGCGGATGCAGCCAGGGGATCCGGGGCTGATACCACGATCACCGGAATTTTCACCTTTTTTCCGGATTCCAGAGACTCTTCGGGTTTCATGTCATTGTATGCGGCAATGACAAACTCTTTTTGAGGATCCTGATAATAGAGATCGGATAGCGTCTGAAAACTCTCACCGGTCTTGACTTCATGAACAAGGTAATCCTCTCCGTGGAGTCTGTTTTTCACATAGTCTAAAGCTTCAAGATTATCAGGATCATAAAACAGGACGCGTAAAAACTCCCTTCGGGCATCTCTGACGGAGCTATGAAAATAGTAGGTCCTCCCCCGGGTGAGATGAAAGTCCACCTTTTCCCGGATTTTTCCCTTGAGTTCTAATAGCTTCTGCCGGCTTTCCGGATCATCGGGGGTGTAATACGCCAGGCTTTCCCAGAGGTGCAGGGCAATCCGGAGTTTTCCCTGTCGTTCCTGATCAAGGGCGGTTCCTCTCAGTAGATTCTCCTGGGGTTTTTCAAGGGTGGCTTTTTTTATGGGAGCAGCGCATGCCGTCAACAGAATTGCAATTAAAAGGGATATGAATCCCAGGTATCTAAAACCGGCGGTATTCATTTGAATTCCTCTCGACTGAACGTTGCCAGATTTTTTTCAAAACGGGATAAATCCATATCCCCATAAATCATGGACCGTCGGACGGCAAAGTCCGCCACAAAAAACGGATTACCCCCCCGGTTCACAGTAAACGCACCGGCGTATCTGTTTTTTTTCAAAACAGCGACCACCAGCCGGTTGGACTCTCCGTAGGGATATGCAAGGTACTTCACCTCTTTATTAATCTTTTCTTTGATGATCCGTGTGGATTCGGTAATTTCCGCGTTAATCTCCTCATAATACTCTTTGAAAGGCTCATTCTCTCCCTGAAGGCTTAAATTCCGGTGTGTTTTGGTATGCCCCTGAATATCAATGCCGTTTAGGGACATTTCCCGGATCAATTCCCAAGACAGCGTTTTTTTACCTCCGGTGATCAGGTCCGTATAGATGAAGAGCGTTGCGGGATAGCCGTATTTTTTTAATATGGGAAAAGCGATCTCATACGCAGATCGCCACCCGTCATCAATGGTGATCACCACCGATTTGCCTGGAATCTGAGTTTTGAACTGTAAAAAATCGAAGAACTGTTCCATGGAGATCACATGATACCCTTTTTCTTTTAAAAACCTCATCTGAGCTTCAAAACCGGCTGCGGTAATACTCATTTTCGAGGCCTTGGCGTCTGAAAAATTATGATAGGACAGGACGGGAACGGTTTGATACTCTTTCAGACCCAATCCGCCCTTGTTATAGGGGTAAAGGGGGATGATCACCTCCTGGCCGGCGGTCACGGTTTGAATCCCGTTGAATTCGGCGATCAACCAGTCCAGTGAAGGGTTCTTGATATGGGTGGCGGCAAGGGATGAAAGGGTATCTCCAGGTTTGACGACCACCGGTAAAAAGCGTGGCATTCTCTCCTGCTCTGCCGGAGGGTGTTCCCCGGATTCCCTGACCTCTGGTCCGGCACATCCGATAATGAGAATCCAAAAAAAGGATATCCGGAAAAAAAATAATAAATGAGTCTTACCGTGACGGTTATTGTTCATGGACCTGCTCCGCTTCATGAGGGGTTTTCTGATGCAATCCCAAAACCTGAAACACCTCAATGGGCTGGGATTTCCCTTTCACTTTTTGAGAGGGAAGCTCTTTTGCTGAAACCATATGGTTTACGAGCTGGTATGTATCCCTGCTGATGATGATTTCCCCTGCCCCGGCCAATCCGGTAAGCCGGGAAGCCACATTGACGCTGTCTCCGATGACAGTATATTCGATTTTTGTGTCTGAGCCAAGATTTCCGGCGACCAGAATTCCGGAATTGATTCCAACACCGATCCGGGATAGGATTGGATTCTTGTCGCTGCCGGCAGCCTGTAATTCCTCCTGCATGTCGACGGCTGCCTTGACCGCACGCTCCGCATGATCGGCATGATGGATGGGAATACAAAAAACACCCATGACCGCATCTCCGATGAACTTGTCGATATATCCTCCGTAATTCAATATATGCCGGGTTACGATATGAAAATATTCATTCAGACATTCGACCACTTCCTCCGGCTCCCGTTTTTCGGAAAAACTGGTAAAGTGACGGACATCCGTGAAGAGGATGGTGGCTTCCATATGGATCCCTTTGAGCCATGAGCTTTCAGGATTGGCCAGAATGATATCCAGGACTTCCGGGCTCACATAACGACCGAAAGATTTGGAGATTAAAAACTTTTTCCACAGCTCCCCGGACATGTAATTGAATGCCGACGCCAAATCCCCCAGTTCATCTTTTCTCATGAAATCAAGACGATATTGATAATTTCCCCTGGCAATCTCCTTTGCCGCAACCACGAGTTGATAAATGGGACGCGAAAAACTGATCCCGAAAAAGATCGCAATGAAAATCCCCAGCAGCACGATCAAAAAACTCATGGCAATCAGGGATCGTGTGGCCTTTCGGGTCTGTTCTTTGATGAAATCGAGCGACAACCCCACATGAATGGCGCCCAGCTCCACATTTTGAAACGTGACCGGCTGAGACAGATTGAGGACATTCCCTCCGGTTTCTGTCTGATAGGTATAATGGGAGATCTGATCTTCGGTCTTGACCTGATCGACGTTTTTAATTTCCGGCAGTGTTGCACCGATCTGACTGTGGTCGGTGTGCGCCTTGATAATATTTCTCCGATCCACAATAATGGCATAAAGAATCCCCTCCACCGTGGCGGCTTCCTTGATCAGGGTGTTGAGTCTTAAAACATCATCCCCGATGAGGGGGATTCGTGCGTTGTTGGTAAAATATTTCAGACTGATCTTTCCCGCCTTCAACGTCTGAAGGTATAGCATTTCTTTCTGACGATTCAGGGTGATGAAGGATAATATCAGGATGGTCAGCCAGATAATAAACGTGATGGCGATGGCAAATTTCACACTGATGGGGACCCTCAGTTTTTTAAACCGGTCCTTCCAGGTGACCTGCCTTTTTTTAATGCGTTCGGAGAGATTCTCGGATATGGAAGCGATCTTGACCCCATAATATTTTTCAATGGTTTTCAGAATGGCATCTTCCGAGACATACCCCTGATCAATGATGATTTCTCCCAGCTTCTTTCTGTTGAGCCTCTGAATGTCCAAAACCTCCTGGAGCTGGGTCACCGTAATCAGGTTTTCTCTCAATAAGGCTTCGCCCAACAGGAGACGCTCTTCATAGGAGGGAGTCTTTTGGAATGTTTTTTTAAATGCATCCGAAATGCTCATTCTTGATCCCTTTCCGATCCTCCGCGACACCGCTCAAGAGGTTCCTTCGATCCATGGGTCGGAGATGGTGAAAACGCCGGCCGGATTCAACTCCATCATTAAATTGATACCTAAATTGAGCGGTTTAACTAATCACAAGGAAGTCAACTATAAATCCATAAAAGATTTGGTGCCGGTATCGACACGGACGGGTTCATGAGATGGATCTATAACCGAATTTCTCTTTAATTTAAATGAAAAAATCATACTCCGACCCTCTGATAGACCGGGACAGAGGTCTGTTCAGGCGTTGTTTTGAAAAACGACGGCATGCCAGTGGTGTTCGCTTTCCTCCCATCGGACGACAAACCCTGCTTTCCGGTACCGGTTGATGAGGATAGGGGCTTCCCAGGATCGGAGTCCTGAAACAACAACCACTCCCCGGGGTGTGGTCCTCCTCCGAATATCCTCACAAAGGGAGATGAGGGTGGGATATCGCAGATTCGCCGAAATGACCTCGAACGATCCATGAATCTCATTTAAGGAGGCTTCGGTGATCTCAATCCTTTCACCCAGCCCGTTCTCTTTGACATTCTCCCTTGCCTCTGATCTGGAACATGGATCCGGGTCGGTTCCGATTCCCTGCCGGATCCCCATCATCACGGCGGCAATGACCAGAACACCGGTTCCGGTTCCAATATCCAGAACCATGGATCCGTCCCCTTCACCGGCCGCACCGTGGATGCCGGCGGCATGCTCGATCCCCCTCAGGGCAAGCCGGGTGGTCGGATGCTCTCCAAGGCCGAAAGCGGCTCCCGGCACCAGAGAAATGATTAAATCTTCCGGTTGGGAAAGAACCCGGACTTTGGGGGGTTTTAATATAATGTGTCTTGAGACCCGAACCGGGCGACCGATGGCGGGCTCAACAAAGGAGAGCCC
>JBFMEI010000080.1:0-8309 GCA_040753295.1 Thermodesulfobacteriota bacterium
CAACCAGAATGGAAATAAAAAACCCCAGAGCGGCCACCATGATTATGACCGCCCCTGAAGTCAGATTGAATAGATACGACAGCGAGAGCCCTAACAAGGAAAAACAGATGCCGAGAAGTACGGAGATCACCATCATGGCGCAAAGTGAGCCCGAATATTTTTCCGCGATGTAGGGCGGAATGGTAAAAAGCGCCATCACCAGGATCAGACCAACGATTCGGATGATCAGAACAATGGAAAGAGCGATGAGGCAGAGCAGCAGGGGATACAAGATTTTGACCGGGACCCCCCTGAGTCTGGCAAATTCTTCATCATAGGACATGGCTATCAGCTCATGGTAGTAATAACTCACCGCGAGGATCACCATCATGCTGATGGCAATCATCTGGTATAGATCCCACCGGGAAACCGTCAGGATCGATCCGAACAGATAGCTCATCAGATCCACATTGTATCCGGGAGTCAGGTCGATAAAAATGATCCCTATTGCCATCCCCACCGCCCAGATCACTCCGATCACCGTATCGGAACGATGTTTGGCATTCATGGTGATCGCTGCCATGATCAGGGCAGCAGTCAGGGTGAATCCCAGGGTGCCCAGAAGATAAGGGATTCACAGAAAAAAAGCGAGTCCGATCCCTCCGTAGGCCGAATGCGCGATACCGCCGGAAAGAAAGACCAGACGATTCACCACCACAAGGGTCCCGATCACGCCGCATAAAAGACTGGCTAAAATTCCTGCCGCAGCCGCATTTCTGAAAAATTCAAATTGAAGCGCTTCAATCATTCGTTTCATCCTTGTGCGCCCGCAGAACCCGGTGAGGGACCCCGTGAGCGATCAGATCCACCGGGCACTGGCAGACATCCAGCATCTCCGGAGTCATTTCCGGCTCATTGTGATAAAAGAGCTTCTCGTTCACACATGCAATGGACTTGATGTGGCTTGAAAGAAAAATCAGATCATGAGTCACCAGAACGATGCTCAACCTCTCATTCAGTTTTTTCAGAAGATCATAGAGCTCATTCTGTCCCTGAGCATCAACGCTGGCAGCCGGTTCATCCAGAAAAAGCATTTCAGGACCGGCGGCCAATGCCCGGGCGATAAAAACCCGTTGAAGCTGCCCGACCGAAAGGTTTCGAATCCGGCGGTCGCGCAGTTCCCACACGCCCAACTGTTCCATGATCTTTCCGGTTTCGCGTCGGTCCTGGTCATTCGGTCGGGAACGGCCTTTATCAAAATTCAATCTCCCCATCAGCACCACATCCTTGACCGATATCGGAAAACGGCTGTTGATATGAACATTCTGGGGAACATACCCGATCCGGCGTGCTGCAGCCTCAGGAGTTGTCCCAAAAATACGGATTTTCCCCTGATCCGGCTTCAAAAGTCCGAGCATAAGTTTGAGCAATGTGGTCTTGCCGCCGCCGTTGGGTCCGATTAAGGCTAAAAATTCTCTATCCCCGATCTCCAGGTTTACGGCCTTTAGGATCGAATGACCTCCATATGAAAACCAGAGGTCCTGAATCTGTATGACAGGAGTATTCATGAGGGTCACCTCAATGCTTGGCCGAATTTTTTTCCGACTTCACGCAGGTTTGCCTCCCAGTGAAATGCCATGGGATCGGCATAGGAAATGATTCCTCCGATATTCTGGGCGATGACCTCGGCGCTTTTTATTGAAAACTGAGGTTGGACAAAAATCATTTTGATTTGCTCTTTTCTGGCCAACCGGATGAGGTTTTCCAACTCCGCCGGCTTTGGTTCTTTTCCTTCCACCTCAACAGGAATCTGGGTCAGGCCGTATGTCTTTGCGAAATATCCCCATGCCGGATGAAACACCATAAACCTTAGCTTTTCCCCTTTCCCGGAGAAAAGGATGTGCAGATCAGAATCCAGCGCATCGATCTCAATCAACAGACTGTTTAATCCGGCTGTGTAAAAGTTCTTCTTCGAAGGATCGATTTCAATAAGCCCTTTTGCAATATGTTGTGCGTGGATCTTAACCAGTGGAGGAGACAGCCAGGTGTGCGGATCCAATCCATTCTCTTTCTCTCCATGATCATGATGCGATATGGGTATCTTTTCGATCCCGGCATCGGTATTCACAATTCGCATCCTGGGGTTTGCAGACTGAAATTTTTTCAACCAAACCGATTCATAAGGAACCCCTGCTGCAAAATAGATTGCCGCCTTTGAGAGTGATGCGATCTGTTTCGGCTTGGGTTCATAGGTATGAGGGTTTGCACCAGGCGGAAGCATTTCTGTGACCCGGACATGGATCCCTCCGATTTTTTCAACAAAATAGCGCTGGGGTGGAATGCTCACAAAAACCGGGATCCTCTGTGTCTCAGAAGCGGCCTTCACAGGAGAAACGAACCACAGGTTGAATACAAAAAGAAAAAAAATTGAAAAACGAAAATATCCAAAGACCATTCACCCCTCCGTCAATAAGCGGAAAATCCAGACTCTCAATCAAGGAGAATTCACCGGATCGATACCCCATGAATAACACCATGGCATCGGCAGGCAGTTGTCACCATCACGTTTCCCCTCACTTTGCATATAGCTTTCCGGGCGGTAAAAAGCGCCTCGGGGGTATAGCCTCCTGAGCCCGGAAGGATCTGATAGCTTCGGATGACCAGAGGTTCCAAGTCCCTGAACTTCATTTTTTTTATAGAATCAAACAGATCTTCTCTTCTCGGTTTTCCCGTCACCGTGCAATTCCGGGGCGGCTCAGGGCACTCTTCCGGACACATGAAATCGGCTTGACTGACGTAAATTTCACCGTCTTTTCCCCATACGGAATTGGGGAGGCTCCCTTCAATTTCTTTAGGCAATGCGAAAGGGCTTAAGCGGATCTCAGTCACCGTTTTCATGATCCAGTAAAATGCCAGATGAACCGGGAGTGCAGGAATAATCCAGTCCGGAGAGTCCCCTTCATCCAGCCGGTGTGCTACAAACTCCACTCCGTCCCGATGAACGGTTTCTACCTTTCCCTCCCAGCGCAATAGTCGGGTTTGATCCGAATCAACCAGAGTGATGGATATCCCGAACGATTCTTTTAGCAAATGGGCAACGGTTCGATCTCCGAACTTTCCGCATCCGATGACCCATATTTTCAAGCCGATGCTTACCCTTTCTCCGCGCCGAAATACCCATTCAGCCGGTCGATCAGCTCTTCACGGGAAGGGGTGATTTCAAAGACAAGCTCTTCGTTGATGAAAATCGAAGGGACCGGCGCAGGACGTCCGAGTCGCTTCGACAATTCGCCGAACCGCAGTGCGCCGGCCATCTCTTTGGTAACGACTTTCTTGACCTGAAGTTCCTCCCCGAAATCGGGCATAACGGATTCAACCACACGGGCCATGTATTCGCATGGGATTCAATGTTTTCCTTCGGAAAGGACTTCCAGTTGAATTCTCTTTTTTCCCTTCTCCTCCACGGCTAGCTCTCCTTTCTTTCTCCTTGGGGTGCTGAAATGGCATTCTCAATAGCTTCTTCCAACTCAAACCGGGGAGGAATCGTTTCGGAAACCAGTTCGCCGTCGATAAACAGGGAAGGAACAGGCGCCAGTCGGCAACTTCGAAAGACTTCGTCTCCGAAAAGGGAGCAGGAAAGTTCAAAAAACCTTTTTTTTCCGTCTCCTCTAAGGAACTCAACCCTCCGATATTCGACCCGGTCCTTATATTTCGGCAGAACTTCCTGAACCGCTTCATCCATATAATAGCACGGCAGGCAATAGTCCGCTTTATAGATGACTTCGATTAATATTTTGTCTTTTTTCTGCATCATCTTTTTCTATTGCAACTGCATCTATGTCTGTTTCCCTGCCTTCTCCTCATAAAGCGACACAAAGAATATTGTGGCAAGCGGCTGGGTGAAAAGAGACCCGATAAATATGGAACCGCCGATGGCCGTGATCCCCACGAAAATGATCACCGCAACCAGGTGTTCCCCCTTGTTTCCTTCCATGGCGATGGCGTAACTTTTTTTGATGGCCTCCATCAATCCCATTTCCTTATCGGTCATGAGCGGGATCATGTAGAAGCAGCAGAATAAAACAGCGGCAATGATCAGAATCCCGGGAAGAACGAGGAGCACAAAACCGATCATCACGGCGATAAAACAGATGATCCCAAACAAAAGCAGCGGCAAAAATAACCTCATCTGGGAAAAAAGATCCTGTATTTTAGGCTCTCTTCCGGATCGAAGCAGCATCAACAGGGATTGGGTATACCCGGCCATCACCGCCGGGGCCAGAATCCCCAGGGTGAAAAAAGATACCAGGAGCATCACGAGTGTGATCAAGATCAGTGGAACAATAAACTTAAGCGTCAGGTTCCATGCGGTTTCCAAATGTTTCTTAAAGTCCATTCCCTTCTCCTTTAGTATGTGTAACCCATTCATTAATTTCCTGTTAAAGATCTCGGATGATTCAGCACGGTTTTTAACATTATGAGAATAATGGTATTTACCAAAATCGTCAAGACTCACTCTTCTTTAACTTCTCATAACGCCGGCCTGTTTTAAACTGCACCTGAATGGAAACTGATGAAAATTCTCCAGAACGATGGAATTCTCTCATTCCAAGGAAATCGACATCTGTTGACAGGGATAATCCGTTTTATTATAGCTTCATGCGAAAGGGTCTCACCCTCGCAGCAATTCTGATATGGCGGAAAATGAAAAACAAAGATATTGAGTTTTATGTAAAGGGAGTCTTATCCGGAGACCGCAGGATTCTTTCCAAGACCATAACCCTGATTGAAAGCACCCTCCCTGAACATCAGATCATTTCTCAGAAACTCATCGATCTTCTCCTCCCGTATACCGGCAAAGCGGTTCGACTGGGGATTACCGGAGTCCCTGGAGTAGGGAAAAGCACCTTCATAGAAACCTTTGGAATGCGCTTGGTCGAAAAAGGATCCTTTATCGCCGTACTTGCTGTCGACCCGAGCAGCAAAAGAAGCGGCGGAAGCATCATGGCGGATAAAACCCGGATGGAAAAATTATCCGTTGATCCCCGCGCGTTTATCCGTCCTTCCCCTTCCGGAGGAACCCTTGGCGGTGTTGCTAAAAAAACCCGTGAAACCATGCTCATCTGTGAAGCCGCGGGATTCGATGTAATCCTTGTCGAAACCGTAGGGGTTGGACAGTCTGAGATTGCCGTTGCTTCCATGGTGGATTTTTTTCTGGTCCTGATGCTTGCAGGCGCCGGAGATGAAATTCAGGGAATCAAAAAAGGAGTTCTTGAAATCGCCGATGCCCTTGCCATCAACAAAGCCGACGGCGACAATATTGAAAAAGCCGTACTCGCGCAAAAGGAATATCAAAGCGCTTTGAGTCTCTTGGCTCCATCTTCACCCAACTGGTCACCCCAGGTATTGACCTGCAGCGCCCTGGAAATGACCGGGATCGATGAAATCTGGGAAATGGTCAAAAAGCACCGAAAGATACTCCTGGCTGCAGGAGAGCTGGATGAAAAACGAAAGCGTCAGGCTCTGGATTGGATGTGGTCTCTCGTGGAAGAAGGACTTAAAGACCGATTTTATCAAAATCCTGCGGTCCGGGGACGTCTTCCTCAAATTATTCGAGAAGTTGAAAACGGAACGGTGTCACCTGCAGCCGGAGCTTCAGAACTTCTTTCGCTTCTGGAGAAATAGCCTTCAAGTATAATATCGGCAGAGAGTTGCATCGCCAAAGGAACCATGGATATCAACTTTTTTCTGGCCAGACCCCGCCTTATTGTCCGTGACTTTATTCTGGATCGATCCCTTCCGGATATCCGGAATCTGGAACGTATCCGTTCCCCGGAATCATTTATCTGGAAGATCCTTACCTACGCCGCAAGAACCTTTTCCGCATGCATCCTCTTTTTGCCCGCAAAAATGGCCAGAAGCGCCGCAGTTGCATATCTTTACTGCCGGATCCTCGACACCTATGAAGACCTGATTCCGGATCCGGCTGAGAGGGAGGCCGCCCTCCGCCTATTCGTCGGTCGTTTTCACGAAACCCCTTCAGGCCTCCGGATCCTAGCGGCCCCTTCCATCGACCGGAAATTTGCAAAAAACAGCCATGAACAGGTATACACGATCCTCGTGAATCGATGCCGCCTTGTGGATACGGTATTCCTTAAGCTTGACTTTAAAGTTCAGGAAATCATCGTCGATTTGATTCAAAAAATGGCAGATGGAATGATATGGTCATCAGAGATATTTGCCAACCAGAACGGATTCCTCATCAATGATGAGCAACTTTCCCGCTATTGCCGGAACGTCTTGGGGTTTCCAACCCTTTTCGGTGTTCGTCTGATTCGACTATTTCACTCAAAAACAACCTCGATTTCAAGCCCGTTGTTCGAAGATGCCATGAAAGCCGGAGAATTCATCCAACTGGCCAACATTACGCGGGATATCGAAACAGACCTTGGACGCGGGATTGCCTACCACCCTGCTTTAAAAAATGATTTGAAGCGCCAGGATCACCAGGACCCTTCCCTGGTTGATCGGATTTTAACCGTTCGAAAAACGCTTTTAATCAAAGCGCTGCTCCTGGCGCCGGCATATATTCGGATGGCAAAGGCTATTGATTTTCCATCAATCAGCCTCTGCCGATCTTCCATGATTCTGATGCTATTATTCACCGATCGCTACTATCGCGAATGTACGCGCCGGATCCACCTTGAACCCTGGGCAGGACCCTCCATAAACCGGCATCTGATCAACTCAACGATATTATCCATTTTTTCACCGGCATGGTCCAATCGGATCCTTGAAAACACGGAGGCTCAATTCAACCAATTTGTAAAAGCCATCTCTTCCTGATGTTCATGTCAACATAAATACCCCTGAATCTCCTGCAGGTTGAAATCCCAATCCCATAAACAACCCTGGAGAAGGTTTTATTCTCCGACAAATCGCATGATCGGTTTTCGCCTTCCGGCCAAGCGAAAATAGGTTTCATCCGGCCATCCGAGGGCAATTACCGAATAGACGGTCTCTTCAGGGGGGATTCCCAGGCTGATTTTAATGGAGGGTTTTTGCCTGATGGCTGAAACGGCAAATCCGATAAGGCATGTACCGAGTCCCATGGTGTGAGCAGCGAGAAGTATGTTCTCTGTGGCCAGAAGTGCATCTTCTGCAGGACATGATGCTCCCGGGCGGCAGGCAACTAAAATTGCTGCCGATGCCCCGTGGAACAGCCTCTCCCGCCCTGATTTTTCCCATTCTGAAATTCCCTCTTTAACCGCCGCATAATAATTTTTATAATACCAGTCGAGCTCCTTTTTTCCGATTATTTTCATCAGAAGGCGAAGCCAGGTTTTTTCCGCCAGCCGGTTTAATTCCTTATAATAAAGCATAATCTCTTTTCCAAGAGCGACAACACGATCCCGTGCCGGCAATATCGTAAAAGTCCATTCTTGCGAATTGGTTCCGGACGGGGCGGTGATTCCGATTTTAACCAGATCCTCCAGAAGCTTACGCTCAACCGGCTTTTCCCTATAATTCCGACAGGATCGCCTCGACCGCATGAGTCTCACCAACTGCGCAGTATCGAATTCCCCGTGTTTGAGCCACCTCCGGTCCTCATCAAATGTAGTGTAGGATAAAGGAGATTCGTCAATTTCCGTAACCTGGATCGCACTTTCCGGACAGACTGCCGCGCAATGCCCGCAGGCAAGAGATTCGATTCCGGTTACCTTCGCTTTTCCATCTACCATGGAAATTGTATCTTTCGGACAAACTCTGACGCACAGCCCGCATCCGATACAACGCTCCTCATTGATAAGTGTCGTTACTCTTTTGCTGATCATCCTCGTCTCCAAATCCAGTTGGGATTTCTTCCCCCTTAAACGATTCCATCCTTCCATAAGAGATCCTTGAAAAAACAGGCGAGAGCATATCAGGTATTTCCTAAAAGGCAAACAGGCGATTTGACACAATCCGTTTACTCTCTTATGATTACCGGAAACAACAATTGGATATTCAACAGTGGCAGAACAATTTATTGCAACCTAAATAAGTCAATTTTATGGCAGAAAATCAGAATCTTCTCATGGTTGTGGTTTCAGGAAAGGATCGGCCGGGAATCGTTGCCGGATTTACCCGCATTCTGATGAACCACAATATTGAAATCGTGGATATCGAACAGGCTTCGCTTCAGAACCTTCTGGGGCTTTATTTTATCCTGGATTTAAGCAAGGCAGGACAATCCCATGACAGCGTCATTAAGGATCTGCTGTTTGAAGCAAGCTGCCTGAATCTCACCCTCAATTTCAGGCTCTATTCACCCAAAGAGATGCAGGCTT
>JBFMEI010000081.1:0-8285 GCA_040753295.1 Thermodesulfobacteriota bacterium
CAAATATTCCCTCCTTGGGCATGATGCAGTCTCCGGCTTTATAATAAATGGCGCATCTGGTATGGCATTCCTTTCCGATCTGCGTAACCTCCATCATGACTCCGTCCCCGAGCATCAACCGGGTCCCAACCGGAATGGTTTTCCAGTCGACCCCCTGGGTTGCGATATTTTCGGCAAAAGCCCCAAAACCGACGTCAAGTCCCGTTTCTTTAGCATTTTCAATGCTTTCCATCGCAAGAAAGCTGATCTGACGATGCCAGTCGCCGGCATGAGCATCTCCCTTGATCCCATGTCCTTCAATTACAAGAACCTCATGAACCGGTTTCTTTGGAACCCCTTTTGTTTTGCTTACCGCAAGTGAAACGATTTTCATGGTTTTCCTTTCAGTCTTTCTTTCATCAGTTGCATGAATGATAATTATAGTATATCATCCATAGAATAATTCAATTTTTTTCTTTTTGAAATTTGATGATGTAAAACCCTGCATAGAGCAGCTGTTAAGATAAAATTCTCTTGACTTATGATGTTAAACATTTAATATTATCCATTTTTATAAAATATTATCCATTATTCCGGAGGAAATACGATGTACGCGGTTCTTGCAACAGGGGGAAAACAATTCAAGGTCCAGGAAGGACAAACGCTTAGAATTGAAAAAATTGAAGGAGATGTGGGGGCTTTAGTTTCCTTTGATACGGTATTGCTCTTTTCAGACGGCCAAACGGTTTCTGTGGGAAAACCCTATCTCGATCATATCAAAGTCGAAGGACATATTGTTCAGCAGGGGAAGGCAAAAAAAGTCGTTGTGTTCAAATATAAACGCAGAAACCGGTATCGAAGAAAACAAGGGCACCGTCAGGAATTCACAGCGATTCAGATTGATCATATTCGGGCATAAGACCCGATTGAAGGGAGTATTGTCATGGCTCATAAAAAAGCGGGTGGAAGCTCAAGAAACGGGAGGGACAGCGCCGGACAACGTCGCGGCGTTAAACGATACGGCGGAAATCCGGTCAAGGCCGGAAATATTCTTGTCCGGCAGATTGGAACCAGAATTCATCCAGGGATTAATGTGGGAATGGGGAAGGATTATACCCTTTTTGCAAAAATCGACGGAGTCGTGGCATATGAACGCCTCGGTCGCGCAAGAAAGAAAGTCAGTGTTTATCCAGCGTGAAATTCATTGACGAGGCGATTATCACCGTTTCGTCCGGTAACGGCGGAGACGGATGCGTGAGTTTCCGCCGTGAAAAGTATGTTCCAAGGGGCGGTCCTGACGGTGGAGATGGTGGAAAAGGCGGAGATATCATTCTAATCGCCACATCCAAAAGAAACAGCTTGTTTCATTTCAGAAGTAAAAAGCAGTTTCAGGCCCAAAACGGACAAAACGGACAAAGCACTCAGAAAGCCGGCAAAAACGGCAAAGACCTCGTTATCCAGATCCCTCCCGGAACCCTTATTCGGGATGCCCAATCCGAAACAATCATCAAAGATTTCACCCTGCCTGGAGAATCCTGGGTGATTGCAAGAGGAGGGAAAGGAGGACTGGGAAATACCCGATTCAAATCCTCGACCAACCAGAGCCCGAAATTTGCCCAGCCCGGAAAGCCCGGACAAACGCTCACCATCAAACTGGAACTGAAACTTATTGCCGATGCGGGAATTATCGGGCTCCCCAACGCCGGTAAATCGAGCCTGATTCGCGCCATCTCATCCGCCAAACCCAAGGTGGGAGACTACCCTTTCACCACTCTGATTCCCAACCTGGGAATGGTCTATCCAAAAAAAGGGGCCCCATTTATTGTTGCCGACATTCCGGGCCTGATTCAAGGCGCCCATCAAGGCATCGGACTGGGAATCCGCTTTCTCAAACATATTGAACGAACTCATATTTTAATCCATCTCATCGATGCGTCCATCATCGACATTTCCTTCCCGCTGGATGGATATGAGACCGTAAACCGTGAACTTGCCCTTTACAATCCGTCTCTTACCGAAAAAAAACAACTCGTGGTTCTCAATAAAATGGATCTCCCTGATACAAAAAATCGGGCTGAGGCTTTTGAGAAAAGACTTCATACGGTTGAGATTTTAAAAATATCAGCCAAAACAGGAGAAGGGATCGACGCGTTGATTCACCGCCTATCCCTGTTGTGCAATCAGCATGATGGAACCTGTTCGAAATAATTATATCAAAAATGCAAAACGGATCGTGGTTAAAGTCGGGAGCGGTATCCTGACTGAAGAAAACGGTCTCCATTTAGGCCGGATCCGATCGATTACCGAGCAGATTTGCACTCTGATCGGAAAGGGATATGAGGTTCTTCTGGTATCATCCGGCGCCATGGCCTCCGGCATCCGAAAGATCGGACTTGCCCGAAGACCTGACGAACTTCCTAAACGACAGGCCGTGGCTGCTGTCGGACAGGCAGGTCTGATCCTGGAATATGAAAAAGCCTTTCTTCGATATCAGAAAAAAGTGGCTCAAATCCTGTTGACAAGCGACGGGTTGTCGAACCGGAAACGATACTTGAATGCCAGAAATACCCTTCATACCCTTCTCTCATGGAAAATCATTCCCATAATCAATGAAAATGACACCATATCCGTGGAAGAAATCAAGTTCGGAGATAATGACACTCTGGCCGCCCTCATCACCTTGCTGATGGATGCCGACCTTCTGATCCTTCTCACGGATATTGACGGACTGTTTGATCAGAATCCAAGGACGCATACCCAGGCCAGGCTAATCCCGGTGGTTCCAAAATTGACCAAAGAGATCGAATCGATTGCCGGAAAAATTCCTGGAGCGCTTGGAACCGGAGGGATGCTGAGCAAAATCGAGGCGGCAAAAAAATTGACTTCTGCCGGCATTCCCATGATAATCGCCAACGGTTCAAAATCCGGGATCCTGATTGAAATCATGGCCGGAAAAGAGCACGGCACCTTCTTTATTCCAAAAGGGACCCGGCTCAACAGTCGAAAATCCTGGATTGCTTTTCAATCCAAACCCAAAGGGACTCTTTTCATTGATGAGGGAGCTGCAACGGCAATTGTCAAAAGAGGAAAAAGCCTCCTCTCCAGCGGAATTATCGGACTCGAAGGGGATTTTCAGGAAGGAGCTCCGGTTCGATTCTCGAAGGACGGGAGAATCCTGGGTAGCGGCCTGGTGAATTATAATGCTGCCGATATTCGAAAAATCATGGGATTAAACTCAAATCAGATCAAAGAACGGCTGGGTTACAAACCCTACGATGAGGTGGTTCACCGGGATAATCTCGTAATCAGCCCCATCGACTGACATCCTAGCCCCTTGTTAAAGACTTGGATTTGCTGAGAGGAAATCATGACGGTTGAAAAGATGATCCTTCAGATGGCAAAAGCCGCCAAAGAAGCCTCTTTTGCCATGGCCACGGCTCCTTCCTCTCTGAAGGAGAAAGCCTTGTTGAAAATCGCCGATACCCTTTTGAAAAAAAAAGAGTTTATTAAAACGGAAAATCAAAAGGACATCCGGCTTGCCGTAGAATCCGGAATGAGCAGACCCATGCTGGACCGGTTGAGCATCAAAGATCAGACGGTTTCCAGTATGGCGGATGGATTAAAAACAGTTGCTTCCCTCCCGGACCCTGTCGGCTCAACCATAAAAGCATGGCTTCGGCCCAACGGACTGGAGGTTTCTAAAGTACGAATTCCCCTTGGGGTGATCGGCATTATCTATGAAAGCCGTCCCAATGTCACCATCGATTCCGCTGGACTATGCCTCAAAGCCGGGAATGCGGCTATTTTGAGGGGAGGATCAGAAGCGCTTCACTCCAATCAGGCGCTTTCATCCATTATCGCTGAATCTTTATCCGAGACCGGATTGCCTGAAAAAGCGGTTCAGGTTGTGCCCCTGCGGGAGCGAAATGCTGTAAACACTCTCCTTCAACAGGAGGAATTCATCGACCTGATTATCCCCCGGGGGGGCGAAGGGCTTATCCGTTTTGTGGTTGAAAATTCAAAGATTCCGGTTCTCAAACACTACAAAGGGGTATGCCATGTTTACGTGGATTCGGACTCGGATTTCAGCATGGCTCAGGAGATCTGCATTAATGCCAAAGTGCAGCGGCCTGGAGTATGTAATGCCATGGAAACCCTTCTGGTGCATCGATCCATTGCCGAAACCTTTCTTCCCGCCGCATTCAATCGGTTGACAGATGCCGGAGTCGAGATCCGGGGATGCCCTGAAACATGTCGGATCCTTCCAAAGGCAATTCCGGCCGTCGAATCGGATTGGCCTGCAGAATTTTTAGACCTGATCCTTGCCGTTAAAGTGGTTTCAACTCTGGATGAAGCGGTTACTCATATTCGGACCTACGGATCTCAGCATACTGATGCGATCGTCACGAACAACTATCAAAACGCAAAAAAATTTGTTCGAGATGTCGATTCCTCGGTTGTCCTTGTAAATGCCTCCACACGGTTTAACGATGGCGGAGAGCTCGGCCTTGGAGCTGAGATTGGAATCAGCACGTCAAAACTGCATGCATTCGGACCCATGGGAGTCGAAGAACTGACAACATCAAAATTTGTGGTATTCGGGAATGGACAAATCAGGACCTGAATCCAGGCCGATGAAAAATTCCATTTCCAGAGAATCCCCCAGGACGAAGACCCGACGATCCGTAAAACGCGTCGGTCTTTTCGGAGGACCATTTGATCCCATTCACCTGGGACATCTTCAGGCTGCAAAAGAGGTCTTGAAAGGGTTCTTCCTTGATACAATCCTCTTTATCCCATCCTTCCTTCCTCCTCATAAACAGATATCTGCTCTTGCCGGCATCCATGACCGACTGGAAATGATACGGCTTGCAATATCACGACATCCCCGCTTCTCATATTCAGATATCGAAATCCGGAGAACCGGTTATTCTTATACCATTGATACGGTCAATGCTTTAATTGAAACTTCACCTCAAGAGATTCGATTTTATCTGATCATCGGCCATGACGCGTTTCTTGAAATTCATACCTGGAAGTCATATAAAAAACTTTTTCAAATACTTCCATTGATTCTTCTTATTCGTCCGGGTCGTATAAACTTAAACTCCCGGCAGGCCCGAAAGACCATTGGAACCTATCTGAGAAGAAGAATATCTCCCAGATACCGATTTTCTTCAATTCAATCCGGATTTTTTCATCCGGATCAGCACCCGGTCTATCTTTTTAATCATCATCTACTGGATATCTCATCAACCTCTATCAGAAACCGGATCAAACACGGGGAATCGATTCGGTCTTTGGTTCCCAGGGAGGTCATGAAATGGATATCTCAAAAAGGCCTTTATCGATGACAGCGGATCTTTCAGCGGTTCTTACCCCATTCATCAGCGCTCTTCTTTCAAGAAAAGCCCTGAATGTTGTGATTCTGGATGTGCACAACCTGACATCTGTTGCCGATGCCTTTATCATCTGCAGCGGACGGTCGAACCGTCAGGTGACCGCCATTGCAGAACATCTTCATGAGGATTTGAAAAAACAGGGGTTCATTCCATTAAGTTTTGAAGGAAAAAAAGAAGGGCATTGGGTGCTTCTCGATTACGGACAGGTCATCATCCATATTTTTTATGAACCCATGCGCCGGCTTTATGATCTTGAAGGGCTCTGGGTGGATGCAAAAAAAATTGAAAATCCCATGGGAGACTCATGAGAACAGGAAAAAAACTTTACATGCTGATGATCCTGGACGGTTGGGGAATCAATCCGGATCAAAAAGGGAATGCGATTGCTTCCGCTCATACGCCTTTTCTCAAAAAAATATTCTCCGAATACCCCAATACAAGCCTGCTTTGCTCCGGTAAGGCGGTGGGGCTTCCCGAGGGAATTATGGGGAATTCCGAAGTCGGACATCTTAACATTGGAGCCGGCAGGATTGTCTATCAGGATCTTTTGCGAATCGACATGTCCATTGAAGACCGGTCTTTTTTTAAAAACGCAGCCCTTCTTCAAATCATGGAAAAGGTCAAAGAGAAGCAGACGGTTTTACACCTCATGGGCCTTCTTTCAGACGGTGGGGTTCACAGCCAGCTCACCCACCTTCAGGCGCTTCTTGAAATGGCAAAATCCGCAGGGCTTGAGCGAGTCTGTGTTCACGCCATCACGGATGGAAGGGATACGCCGCCGCACGCCGGAAAAAAATATATGGAGCAACTCCTTGGACATATCCGGTCCAATTCTTTTGGAACCGTTGCAACCATCTGCGGCCGATTCTTTGCCATGGATCGGGACAACCGGTGGGACCGGGTCGATCAGGCATACCGGATGTATACCCTGGGAGCCGGAACCCGTGAACACGATCCGGTAAAAGCCATTGAAAACGCCTACAGCCGGGGTGAAACCGATGAGTTCATCAAGCCTGTCGTTCTCCTGGACGACTCGTCAAACCCTTTGGGAAC
The DNA here is from genome assembly GCA_040753295.1 of Thermodesulfobacteriota bacterium. GTDB lineage: Bacteria > Desulfobacterota > Desulfobacteria > Desulfobacterales > UBA2156 > RBG-13-49-15. Next base: position 6,435 of record JBFMEI010000081.1, read on the forward strand.
CATTCAGGACGGAGACGGCATTATTTTCTTTAATTTCCGTGCGGACCGGGCAAGAGAAATCACCCGCTCCTTTACTGAAGCCGGATTTAACAGATTCCATCGTGAATCCTTACCCAGACTCTGCGGGTATGTCTGCATGACGCTTTATGATGAAACCTTTACCCTCCCCATGGCATTTCCCCCTGCACATCTCAAAGAGATATTCGGAGAGGTCATCAGCAAGAAAGGGTTAAAGCAGCTTCGGATCGCCGAAACCGAAAAATACGCCCATGTCACCTATTTTTTCAACGGCGGTGAAGAAACGCCCTTTCCTTTGGAGGACCGGTGCCTGATCCCTTCCCCCCGGGATGTTCAGACCTATGATTATAAACCGGAGATGAGCGCATATGAAGTCACCCGGGAGGTGTTGCATCGGATTCAATCAGATATCTATGACGTCATTATTTTGAACTTTGCAAACATGGATATGGTCGGTCATACCGGCATTTTTAAAGCAGCCGTTCGTGCGGTTGAAGCTGTGGACAGGTGTATCGGAGATATTGTTTCCGAAGTAAAAAATAGAGGCGGAGTCATTCTCATCACCGCGGATCATGGAAATGCGGAAATCATGATCGACAAGGACGGGCAGCCTCACACCGCCCATTCCATGAATCCGGTTCCCTTTGTGCTTGTGGATGATAATTCCAAAAATATCCGGCTGAGAAAAGGGATTCTGGCCGATATCGCTCCGACCCTTCTGGAACTCATGGAAATTGAAAAACCGGTTTCAATGACCGGAGGCTCGCTGATTGAAAACTCCTGACCGATAATTCAGTCGGTAATTTCCTTTCCACAGTGCTTGCAGATTTTCGCCCGTCTCTTAATGATCTCGGCGCAATAGGGACATTCCCGGGTAAAAAACCGATCGTGGATCTTGGAAACCGCCTCTTTGATCTTGTTCTGAAGCAGTTCATTTCCGACATTCAGATTATTCATGGCTTCAATGGCTTCAAGCTCTCCGAAATCCCCCATCATGTCTGCAGCCTTTAATCGGACTCGTACCGGCTCAGTCGGATCCATGAGCATCTGCAAAACCGGGACCGGATCTTTGGCCACATAACAATCCGCCAGTTTCGAAAATCCCTTCTTGATCCCTTCCTTCAGCGCCTCTTCTGCCGCACGAGCCTCATCATCAATGATCTGCCCGGTTCCTCCCACAGGACTGAAGACCGGCATGCATTCATAACCGTCCGATCCCGGATACCGGATGCACCGGTATGAAGCATTCTGGTTGTAGTTTTCTTTCAGATTGTCCCACCCCTCGATAAAGAGGGAACACTCATCATTAAAACAGACATAAAGATATGGAACTCCCCACCCCAATCCATCACTGAAGTTAATGGCAGGGACCTCCCAGAGATTCATTTCAACCCCGCAATGCGGGCATTTCGGTTTATCCTGAGCCAGAATCTTTTCCAGCACCTGTTCTTTGGTTTCAAAAGCCATTCGATCCTCTCCCTGTTGATGATGTCATTTCATGCACTTGTTAAAATATTGAAAAATTTTTGCTCTTTTTATCGAAAGTAAGCCCCTTTTATGAATTGTCAAACTCAGTATAATTATCCGGAATCATGAATCAATAAGGGCTTTTGTTCAAAACAACCGGTTCGTTATGCATAACGGTTTTTTTTAAAGGGTATCAAGCGGGCTGGAGACAGCCCTTATATCTTTTTGCATGACATGGGTGTAGATTTCCGTGGTTTTAACATCGGCATGCCCCATCAACTCCTGCACCACCCGAATGTTGACACCGTTTTCCAAAAGATGGGTTGCAAAGCAGTGCCGGAAGGTATGGCACCTGACACGCTTTAA
>JBFMEI010000082.1:0-8274 GCA_040753295.1 Thermodesulfobacteriota bacterium
ATATGTTGGCATGATTATTGAGAGAGTCAAAGTGGACTATTTTACTCAATCCGTAAAAATTTCATTATTTAAAGATAGCTGGGGAATGAGTCTAAGTTCATTTTTACAATCCAAATTCAACCTTTGGGTTTTTAAAAAACTCGGGTGGAAGTTTACCTATTTCTACATCTTTATTCTCGGCAGATGTTATTTCTTTTTCAAAAGAAAAGAAAGAAATACGATCCGAAAGGCCGTAAAATCGGTATTTGAAGGTCAAAAGAGCAAAAAGGAGATACGAAAAACAGTCAGGGAGGTTTATAAGGGGATCATTGCCCATTATTTTGAAAAGCTATTCAATGCCTATTCGACTTCTAATACGCTTAAAGCCTTTTACGACACCCATGTCGACTGTCCGAATCTGGATCTGATTCGTCAAGAACTATCCAAGGGAAAGGGTGCATTGCTGATAACAGGACATTATGGAGGCGTTGAACTGATTCCCGGCTATCTCGGTATCCATCATCTACCCGTTTCAATTATTGCCAAATTTAAGACACAACATCTTCGAGAACAGCTGATGCAGAAGGCTCCCGAATTTTCTACCCATATCATCGACCCCTCCCAGACTCCAAATGTGATCAGTGAAATCTGTTCGTGCCTTAAAGAAAATCGGATTGTGATTACCCAATGCGATGAAATCGAAGAGTGGAGACCTTCCAACAAAGAGAAAATGGTTTTTCTTGGAAAACTGATTTGGATGGATAAAACCATGAATCTCTTGATCCGAAGAACCAAGACATCCGTTCTTTTCGGATTGATGCAGCGATCCAGGGAAAAGGGGTATGAATTTGTATTGAATTCCATGGAGGATATGACCCATTCGCTCCGAATGAGAGCCAATTCCTCAGAAGGGGAAGTATTATTAGCCGCACTGGAGCATTATATTTACTCCCGTCCTGAAGAATGGTATCAATGGAAAAAATATTTCAATATGGAGACCGTTCCGTTGTCGGAAGCCCCGGAAGAAAAGCTCATCCCTGTTCCGATTCTGCAGTCTTCTTTTTCAAAAACATAGAAATCCGCTTATCACGATCCGCATTTAAATCCCGGCTGCCATAAGGGGAGAAGAATAATCGTATGGAGAAGGAAGTCAACTGCACCAATTCTATCGCCATCCTGAATTATGTCAAAACCCATTATGAAGGCGATCACGCGGTACTCTATAAAGATCTTGATCCGGAGATCGATACTTACCCGGACCCTGAAAGATTTCTGACCGATCCCAACAATTGGATTTCAAGCAGCGTCGCTTCCGAGTTGTATCGAAGAGCAAAAACGATTCTAAATGATGAGATGGCGCCCTTTCATATCGCACGATTCGCCATTGAGAGAACCAATCTCGGATTTAAAAGTCTTATTGTTAAGATTTTTGCATCCTACGAAATTGCTCTCAAGAACGCCCAACGGATCAATGCCAAATGGAATCGAAATAAGGAGGTTGAAGTCGTTCATATCGGTCAAAACGAAGGAATCGTGCGACTGCATTGGAATTCCTCCATGAAAGTTTCTAAAGATATCTGTCTGTATAACAGAGGAATTTATACCTTCTTGCCGATTCTATGGGGGGACAGCCCTACAGAGGTTAAAGAAAATGTCTGCTATTTCGAAGGGGCCCCTTTCTGTGAGTATCAGATGAAGTGGCCGGAGAGGAAGCGGCTTTTTTCATATGTAAAAAAATTTTTCCAAAGCAAATCCGTTTTGATGGATACCATCAAGGAAATTGAAGAAAGCAAGGAGATCATCGAGCAGAAATATGAAGAGGTCAACCGGTTGAACATTGAGTTGAGCTGGAAGATCAAACAACTAATGGCTATTCAGGAAACCGGAAGAGCGATTCTATCGATTTTGAATTTGGAACAACTCCTTTCCGTCATCATGACCCTCTTGTCGAATGTTTGTCAGATCAATCGCGCAACCATCATGCTCGTCAACGAGGAGCAACAATGTCTTGAATATATTTATGGCACAGGATATGGAGGAGAGGTTCCTGAGGAAGTGAAAAATTACAAGGTTCCCCTGGATCGGCTCAGCAATATCCTGGCGAGAGTCACCAGCACGGGCCAATCCGAATATATTCCGGAGGTGAAGAGCTCCAGCCTCAGAAAAGATAATGTCCTGCTGGCACGTATTAATCCGACTTCAGTCTATGTTGTTCCGCTCATCACCCGTTCAAAGGTCATTGGTGTGATTGCAACGGACGCGATTGGTGAGAAAGGCGTTCCGCAGGAAACCCGGGAAACCCTGGAAATCTTTGCCCCGCAAATTGCCATTGCCATTCAGAATGCCCGGCTTTATCAGAGACTTCATGACCGCATGGAAGAACTGAAGCAGTCGAGAGCGCTGCTGGGGCGTGCGGAAAAACTTTCCTTTCTGGGGAATCTTGCGGCACGGCTGGCTCACGAGATAAAAAATCCGCTTACCGCTATCGGGACCTTTCTGCAGATGCTGCCGAAAAAATATGATGATGAAGAATTCCGCAACGAATTCCATAAAATCGCTCTTGAGGAAACGTTCCGCGTCAGCAATCTCATCACAGAGCTTCTGGATTTGAGTAAAACACGGGAAAGCCATTTTGAAACCGATGATCTCCATCAGTTGATTGAAAAAATGGTCATGCTCATATCTCCTCAGAGCAAATCCAAACAGGTCGATATCATAACCGAGTTTGATAAAGAAGTCGAAAAAGTCTGGATGGATTCGGAAAAAATAAAGGAAGTCATTCTTAATCTGCTTTCAAATGCCGTTGAATTTACTCCACAAGGAGGCCGGATTGAAATCAAGACCAAACGCCGAACGATGACTTCAAAACCGAATCTCATTCAAATCAAAATCAAGGATTCGGGGATCGGGATCCCAAAATCGAATATCGATTCCATTTTTGACCCCTATTTCACAACCAAGCATAAAAGCTCGATTCACAATGGTACGGGATTGGGCCTCTTCATCGCCTACCAGAACATGCAGGATCATGGTGGAAGCATTGAAGTGGAAAGCATTATTAACAGAGGCACAACATTTACACTCAATCTTCCGGAAACCGCTTCAGAACCATCATGAGTCATTCGGCCGGATCGGAGAATGGGATTCCCCATCATGGATATTAAAAGAATCAATGTCTATCATGTCTCACTTCCATTTAACGGCAATTTTCCCCACTCCCGGTCCGAGGGCGGATATGCCGATAACGTCATTTGCGAAATCGTCGCAGAGAACGGTTCGATCAAAGGGTACGGAGAAGGGGCTCCCAGATCTTATGTTACCGGTGAAACCCCCCAAAGCATTTTTTCGGATATTTCCCGGTTGAGCCGGATTGCCGCTTTTCCCCGCTGTCCGGAACATATTTCCCAGATCCGGGATTTCGTCGACGCTGCTGTTGAGGCAAAGGCTCATAATGCAGCGGTCTGCGCTCTTGAAACCGCACTGCTGGATTTTTTCGGAAAATGCCGCCGGCAATATCTCACCGAATACTTTCCAAAAGATCACTACACGGATACGATATCCTATGGAGCTGTCGTGCCGTTATGGAATGGTGAAGGAATCGAACACCTCTGCCGGCAAATCCTGGAAATGGCCATTGACCGGATAAAACTTAAGATGGGAAAAGATTTTAACCAGAATAAGACCGGTGTCGAGATTGTTCGAAATGTTTTTAAAAATGGGTGCGATTTGAAAGTCGATGTAAATGGGGTGTGGAATAGGGAAGATGCTTTCAATCATATTCCGTTGATCCGACACTCCGGAATTCGAGTTGTCGAACAACCCATGATGCCGAACGATCCCTCATTTCCGGCTTTTGCCCGGGAGATGTTGCCCCTGGGAATTTATCTTATGGCCGACGAATCCCTTTGCTCAATTGAAGATATCGAAAAAATAACAGCGCAGGGATATAATATGGTGAATGTCCGGCTTTCAAAATGCGGAGGATTTCACCAATCTCTTAAAATAATTGACCGGTTGAGAAAGGAACGGATTCGATTTCAGATTGGATGCCATCTGGGGGAATCGGGTATTCTTTCCTCGGCCGGAAGGATTTTATCGCTTCTGTGCAGGGATGCATGGTATCACGACGGATCTTACGATGCATTTTTACTTAAGGAAAATGTGACGAAAAAACCGGTGACTTTTAACAGGAAAGGGATTGCCGGAGCACTGGAAGGATTCGGATTGGGTGTCGACGTGGATTTGGGGCAGCTTGAGCGCCTCTCACGAGAATTTGCCGCATTTGATCTTCCCTGATACCAGGGGATGGACTGATTTTGTCTCTTTCATATTTAAAAATGAGTCGGTTTGCAGATGACTTCCCGGATCCGCATGTCAAAGAGATCGGATTGATTTGCCGGTTTGAGAATAAGTGCCGTATCTGCTCCTCTGCCGGTTCCTCCAATGGATAGAATATCTTTTCCGGATAAGGCGCCCGAATCCGCAGCCATGATGGAAACTTCCACAGCCACCTTGGTTCCCTGCCCGAAGAGCCTGAGGGTGTCTGCAATGATCAATACCGGATAAATACCGGAAAACCGTTTTGCCAGAGAGCGTTCAAGCCCGGAAAGGGCATGGGTTGCGGATACGACCCGCACCCCTTTCTTTTCCAGATCCACCCTGACCGTTTTGGGCATTATGCTTTTAAACGGTTCGTTGAAACCGCAGTGATAGGTGACGATGGTGATCTGAAATCCGGCTAGAATTTCAATCGCCTTATACGCGGTGGCACCTTTTGAGGAAGCCACAACAGCTTCGGTTATACCGATCTCTTTTCCCCGGTTATGGGCATGGATTAAAGTTTGTTCCGTATTCTCGGGTCCCGGTTTTTCGAAATATGCGGTCATTTGAGCCTCCTTAAGGATTTGCGATGAATGAAGGATATTCTCATGAAAGAATTTTCCATGTCAACAGGGGTTTGTTCCACAGAGTCCGGACAGAGACGGCATATCCATTTCTTTTTCTGATTTTTTCTTGACAACAAGAGATTTTTATTTTAATGCGCTTTAAAAACCGAAACGCCGGGAATCGATTCGAGATACCCGTTCATATATAAAGATCCAAATTAATCTGATGGTGCAATTGAGCAAATTCTTATTGAACTATACGATAGACGGATGAACCGCCGATCCTTTCTTAAACTCGGAACCCTGAGCCTTGCAGCATGCGTGTTCCCTTTCCCTGTTCAAGCAGCCATCAAGTCGAATCATTTTACCAGAAAAAGCCTCTATCTGTTCAATCCACATACCGATGAGTCATTGGATGTCGTCTATTATGAAAACGGAAGATATGTCTCCGACGCCTTGGAAGCGGTCAATCATATCTTTAGGGATTATCGTATAGATGAGATTAAAAAAATTCATACGGGCCTTCTGGATTATCTGTTTGCCATTTCAAATCAATTGAAACTCGATTCGACGGCACCGTTTCATATCGTTTCCGGTTATCGTTCTCCACAGACAAATGCCGTCATGCGAAAGCGGAGCAGAAAGGTCGCTAAAAACAGCTACCATATCAAGGGAAAAGCAGTAGATATCCGGCTTCCTGAATACTCTACTTCTCTTCTTCGAAAAGCGGCGATGAGTCTTTCCATGGGAGGGGTTGGGTACTACCCCAAATCGAATTTCGTACATGTCGACGTTGGAGATGTCCGTTTCTGGTGATCATGGAGGCGGAAGTTTTTCCTTCAATGCCTGATTCAGCTCAATGTCCCGGTCATAAATATCTTCCCTGAAATGAACCATTCCATCCGAATCGATCCATGATGTCCAATAGAGCAGATGGACGGGTATCGGATTTCTCAGAATAATCGTCCGATTTTCACCGGTATCCATGACTTTTTGGATTTGTTGCTTTGTCCAGCTATGGTCGTCAAGCACATAGGCTGCCAGATCTAGAGGTTTTTCCACACGAATGCATCCGGAACTGAAGGTTCTCACGGTTCGATCAAAGAGTTCGTGGCTGGGAGTATGATGGAGATATACTGCAAATCGATTTGGAAACATGAACTTAATCCGTCCCAGGGCGTTTTCCGGACCTGGATCCTGACGCAGGCGGTAGATAAAATTATGCCGGCCGACAGTGGACCAATCGATGGCACCCGGATCGATTTCCCGGGCATTTTCCTCCCATCCGATAAAAACACGGAAGTTGTTTTTCAGAAGATATTCAGGATCCTTTTGGATGAGCGGAAGCTTGTCTTTTGTTGCAATGCTCAATGGAACTTCCCAGAATGGATTAAGAACAATATATTTCATCGTTTCACTGAATACCGGGGTTCGTCGATATTCTTTTCCGACAACAACCCTCATATCCATGACTCGTTGGCCGGATTCAATGACCTCAAGAAGAAAATCCGCGATATTGACCAGAAGATACCGTTGCCCAAGATTGTGGGGGATCCATCGCCACCGTTCAAGATTCAACTCCAGTTGTCGAATTCTTTGCTCAACCGGTATATTGAGTTCGGTTAATGTATTTTTACCCAGGACTCCGTCCGGTTCCAACCCGTGCCTGCGCTGGAATTGCTTCAGGGCATGTTCCAGGGATTCATCATATCGGATGGATTCATTATAAAAAGATGGGGACAAATCGCGGGATAGGATCAAGCGTTGACGAAGGAGAGGGGCTCTATCATCATTGTCTCGGGGTCTTAGTGCCGGTCCGGTGGGAATATTCGGCCATCCTTTGTTTTGAGCGATGAGACGATACGCCTTCAATGCCTCTTTTAACCGGCGATAGCCGGAATGGGGCGGACTCAGATCGGATAAGGTTTCAGAAATCCGGTTTCTATCCAGTGCAAGAGTGAGAATCAGATTCAAATCCACTTCAGGATGATATGCGATCCATGCGGTGTGAATGGTTTCCGGATTTACCCGACCTGATCGAAGATGAGTGGCATATAAAAGAAATGCATCGGTGAGCAGAATATCCAGTTCCGCAAGTTTAGGAGAATGATCCGATCTGGTTGAAGAAACCTCTTTTTTTGTTTCATGGAAAAGCGCTTCCAGTTGCTCAAGATGATAGATTTCCGGCAACAGCCCTTCCTCATCGGACGCTTTCAAAGCGCCCATCAAGGCTTGAACGGTTGGGTTGAAATGCCCCTGAGAGTCTATCCATGCGGGTTGATATCCCCGGTTGTTGTAGAAGCGGGGGATCAGCGTAACACCGCATATCCTCTCTTTACCGCATGTCAAGACCGTATCCGTTGCTCCGGATTGAAGAAGTTGATGAATGTGTTGGGAAATGCCGTATTGGGCGAAAACCGTGGGAGTAAAAAAAGCAAGGAAGATAACCCCTATCGTCATAACGCGGTTGGCTTTGTTCATTTTTATGAAGTCCTTTCACAGAAAGATTAAAAATTTTGATTTTAATGTCAAATGAATTCATAAAATAAATATCTGAATCTTTCACGTGTTTGCGGTTTTCATCTGCAAGGCATTTAAGGGTGCAGCCATAGTCTGCTTCCGACAGGTTATTGAATAGAAAAAAATGACATGATATAAATAACAATACGCTTCGGGTCGGCTACCGGACCATAATTATCGGCGATTCAAAACAAAGGCTGAATATCAAGAGGAATATATGGAAAAACATTATAAGTTTTCAATCTGGTATGTGGTGCTGGGAATCTGGGTCGTTTTGATCCTTCAAAATCTTTTATTGAGCGCCTTTGCCGTGAGAACCATCCCTTACAGCCAGTTTTTGAATCTGGTCAAGAGCGGTCGAATTCTTGAGGTCGCCATTACAGCGAATAAAATCCAGGGGAAAATGAAGGAAAACGGGGAAGCGGAAAGACGGGAGGTTTTATTTAAGACCGTTCGGGTGGATCCTGAAATTTCAACACTCCTCGACCAGTATCAGGTCACGTTTAAAGGAGAGATTGAATCAAACTTCCTGCCGACTCTTTTGTCTTGGATTGTTCCGACGGCTCTATTTTTCGGGGTCTGGTTTTTTTTGATGCGTCGGATGATGGGACAGCAGCAGGGATTCATGACTCTTGGAAAGAACAAGGCGAAAATCTATATGGAAAGCGACTTGAATGTGACGTTTCAAGATGTTGCGGGTGTAGATGAAGCAAAACAGGAGCTGGTAGAGGTTGTGGAATTTTTAAAACAACCTCAAAAATATTCTGAGCTGGGCGGAAAACTCCCCAAAGGGGTTCTTCTGGTCGGTCCTCCGGGAACCGGGAAAACACTCCTGGCCAAGGCAGTGGCCGGAGAGAGCCGGGTGCCGTTTTTTAGTTTAAGCGGATCC
>JBFMEI010000083.1:0-8268 GCA_040753295.1 Thermodesulfobacteriota bacterium
CGGCTGATGGCTTTGTAATTCTTATTTTGAAGGTGGTTCAGGTGATCCGTGATGACAGCCGTGACAATGGTGTTGTCAAGCCCCAGATGGGCGGCCTGGATGAGAAGGCATTCCCTGAGATTCCTGGCGCACACACCGATGGGATCAAACGTCTGCATCTGGAAGAGCACGGAATTGACGGCGTCAAGAGATGAACCGCTCATCCGGACCAGGTCATCCGGATCGGCATCCAGATATCCGTCTTTGTTGAGATTCCCGATAATGAGGCTCCCGATCTTCTGCTCTTCTTTTGAAGAAAAGGACATGAGGACCTGCCATAGCAGATGATCTTTTAAAGACCCTTTCTGGGCGACAAAGGAGTCGAAATTGACCGACTCTTTTTTTTCAGATTCAAAATGAACCTGTCCGGGTGAATTATACTCTTCGATGTAATTGCTCCAGTCGACATCGTCCCGGATCCGGTCTTCAATCGTGATCTCCTTTGTCTTTTCCGTTTCAGGAGTCTCGGTGGTTTCCTGATCGATCAGGGAGTCCGCGGATGCCCCTTCCTGAGTTTCTTCCAGCGTCGGATTTTCGACAAGTTCCTGGTGGATGACATCCATGAGCTCCAGATGAGAGAGTTGAAGGAGCCGGATCGCCATCTGAAGCTGAGGCGTCATGATCAACTGCTGGGTGAGTTTCAACTGCTGGTTGAGTTTCAGGCTCATATTAATCGAAATTCTTCTCCCAGGTACATTTTTCGGGCAATAGGGCTGGATGCGATTTTTTCCGGTGATCCGGATTCGATCACATTTCCGTTGTTGATTATATATGCCTTATCACAAATGCACAAGGTTTCTCTGACATTGTGATCCGTAATGAGAATGCCGATCCCCCGGGCTTTCAAATGGGTGATGATTTTCCGGATATCAATGACCGCCAGGGGATCGATCCCTGAAAACGGCTCATCAAGCATGATGAATGAGGGGTTTGATGCCAGGGACCGGGTGATTTCCAGGCGTCGGCGCTCCCCTCCGGAAAGAGACCCGGCTTTTTGATGGGCAAGATGGCGAATCCCCAGTTCATCGAGAAGGGTTAATGCCCGCTCCTCCTGTTCGGCTTTTGAGATGGATAATAGTTCCAGAACAATAAGCACGTTCTGCTTTACAGAGAGTTTCCGGAATGTCGATGCCTCCTGGGGGAGATACCCGATTCCTTTCCGGGCCCTCAGGTACATCGGGAGCGAGGTGATATCTTCTCCGTCCAGAAAGACGGATCCTCCATCCGGTTTGATCATCCCGATGGTCATATAGAAGGTCGTGGTCTTTCCGGCGCCATTCGGGCCCAAAAGCCCGACGACGGTTCCGCTTTCCACGTCCAGGCTGACAGAATTGACGACCTGACGTCCGTAATAGGTTTTTACAAGATTCTGAAGGGAAAGGAGCGGCATGGGTCAATTCAACCCTTTTCCCGTGGAAAAAAAGGTTGCCTGAACACGACCGGCCTTTCCGCTTTCCACATGGATCTTTCCATCGTTCCGATAGAGGGTGATCTTTTCTCCAATGACGGTATTCTTGCCGCTGGTCAGGGTCGATTTCGGGCCTGTTAAAATCAGGATCCTCGATTCCGTGACGTAAACCGCATGATCCGCCTTGGCCACACGATCCTCAAAATGGATCACCACGTTTCCGGTGGAGACGATTTTTTCGATCGATTCTTCGCCCGGGCCCGCGTTTTCGATCTTTTCAGCCCCTCCTTTGTAAAAGACCTTGAGACGGTCTGCGGTGATGATGGTGGTCCCCTGAGCGGCTTTTACATTTCCGATGAATTCCGCAAAGTTTGAATTGTTGTCGGCTTCGAGGCGATCCGAGGTGATGTCGATCCGATTATTTTCTTCCTTAGGAGCAGGGGAGGGGGAGAGGGGTTTTGCCGAAACCGAGATGCCGGAGAGAATTAAAACAGCCAGAACAAGAGCAACGAGAGCCCCATGCCTTCCGGAGTCAAGACTTCTACATGGGTACTTTTTCATGATAAAATCCCTTAACGTTTCCATCGAAAACCGATCGGCTTGTATTCAGATCATGGGTCATCCGGTCTGCAACCAGATGGAAAATCTTTCCCCTGATTTCAACCGGGAGTTTGGAAAAAATCAGTCGCTTGTCGTGAATATAATATAATTTATGAGCATTGAGAACATAATCTTTATGCTTGATTTCAACATCTCCCTCAACGGTAATATTATTCGAATCTACTGCCAAAACCCCCTGCCTGGCGGTCAATAGAACCTCCTCGCCATTATCCAAAAAAAAGATAATGGATGGGGATTCGACATAGGTCTTGTTCTTTCGATCAACGAGATGGGCGGATTTGGCTGTCAGGGTCCACTCCTTTTTTCCATCTTTCATGGCCGTGTGCCGGATTTCCGTCAATGATATGTCGGCTTTTCCCTGAGGTTTCAGGGCTTCTGTTTTATCCGGGTTGCTTGCCCGGTAATCGATGAAAATGGCCACGACTCCGGCTAATCCCAGGAAGATGATTCCTGAAAGGGCAAACCGGATCAACCTTGAACGGTTTAAATGAGAGAGATTCATAGAGAGGAATAGAGGCCGGATGACCAGAGCCCCTGTGTTTTCAGCATGATTTCAGAAACTTCCCTGACCGCACCACGTCCCCCGGCGGATAAGGTAATCCAGTCGGCGTTTTCTCTGACCATTTCATGGGCATCGGAAACAGCAATGGAAAGACCGACCAGATTCATCAAGGGGATATCCGGAAGATCATCTCCCATGAAGGCAATCTGCTCCGGTATCAAGTCGGTATCCTTCAGGATGACCGGAAGGATTAATGCTTTGTCCGGAATTCCGGAATATACATGATGAATTCCAAGATGGTTACAGCGCGCCTTAAGCGCTTCGGACGCTCTTCCGCTGACGATGCAGACATCGATGCCGGCTTTGATCAGAAGCCGGATTCCGAGTCCGTCTTTCACATTGAATCCCTTGAGTTCTTTTCCATGATGATCGTAAATAATGCTGCCGTCGGTGAGAACACCGTCCACATCCAAGGCCAGAAGTCTGATTTTATGTAATTTTTCAGCCAGGTCGGGGTTAACGGGTGACCGGGAAGGATCATTCATGGGAAGCCGTATTCCTCTCTTGAACCCGGATCGGGGAAGGGGCGGCTTTTTGAATCTGGATCAGAACTGAAAGGAGATGTTCCAGGGCGTCGAGTCTGAGGGAATTCGGTCCGTCGCAGAGTGCCCGGTCCGGATCCGGGTGAACTTCCACAAAGATTCCATCGACTCCGCAAGCGACAGCCGCTTTGGCAAGGATGGGTGCAAATTCCCGTTCTCCTCCGGAGCTCATCCCGTCGCCTCCAGGGAGTTGAACGCTGTGAGTGGCATCAAATATGACCGGATACCCCAAAGACTTTAAAATCGGGATGCTTCGGAAGTCAACCACAAGGTTGTTATACCCGAACATGGTTCCCCGTTCTGTGATCAGAATACGGTGATTCCCGGTAGAATTAATTTTTTTTACAACATTGGCCATATCCCGGGGAGCAAGAAACTGTCCTTTTTTAACATTGATCGGCTTGCCGGTCTCTCCTGCGGCAACCAGGAAATCTGTCTGACGGCATAAAAACGCAGGGATCTGGATAACATCGAGGAACGTCTTTGCCTCGGAAATTTCATGGAGTCTATGGACATCGGAAAGAATGCAGATATCGAGTTTATTTTTTATTTTATCAAGAATTTTAAGACCTTGAGTGATTCCAGGTCCTCTGAAGGATTGAATGGAAGTCCGATTGGCTTTATCATAGGATGCTTTGAAGATGAATGGGATGTTCAACCGGCGGGTCAGATCCTTGAGAAATGCCGCAATTTGAAATGTCACATCATACGCTTCAATAACGCACGGTCCGGCAATCAGCGTCAGGGGTCTGCCACCGCCGATATAAAATCCTTCCTTGATTTGAACCCCATCAAACCCGTTCATCCGCTCCTCACTTTATACCCGTTCATCGTGGTCTCTGAGATGACGATACCTATCCCGGATGGGGATAAAAGTCAAGGAATGAAAAAGAAGGTATTGATCCCGGCACGATTCCCTGATATTGTCAAACGTTAACTTAAAGGGAAGGAAATAGATAATATATTGAAAACAAAAGAAAAAAAATCAATGATCCGCTTTGTGATTCCTCTATTGGGAATCTTGATGCTCGGAGTCTTTGCATATACCTACATCAAGATGGAAAAAGAGATTCCGGCTCTGTCGCTAACCCCTGAATTTACTTCAATGGGATTACGCAGGGATTTCACTGTTTCGGTTTCCGACCACAGAAGCGGGCTTAAGTCCGTTAAGGCGGTCTTGATCAAAGACGATAAGGAACTCCTTCTTTTTGAAGAAAAATTTTCAGCTTCAGGCTTTTTTTCTAAAGGAAACCTGTCCGGCAAATCGTATCCCATAGGGATTGAAACAAAAAGACTGGGATTTTCAGACGGCAAGGCAACACTTAAAGTGAGCGCCCGGGATCATTCCTGGAGAAACTGGTTTAATGGGAACCTTGGGGAGCTTGAAAGGGAATTTGTTGTCGATACCCGCCCTCCCCAATTGACGGTTTTCAGTAAGTTTCATTATCTGAACCAGGGGGGAACAGGGCTTGTCGTCTATAAATTGTCTGAACCCTGCCCCAGATCCGGGGTCAGGGTCGGGGATCATTTTTTTCCGGGATATTCCGGATATTTTCAGGATCCGCTCATGCATCTTGCATTCTTTGCCCTGGATCATCAGCAGGGACCAGGGACGAAGATTCATATTGAAGCCATGGATGCTGCGGAAAACAGTATCCGGGGAGGATTCCCCCATCAGATCAAAGCCCGGGTCTTTAAAAAGGATACCCTCTCGATTTCCGACGAGTTTCTCCATGCCAAAATGCCTGAATTTCAGGGAGATCTGGGGAAAGATGCCACTGGAACGCCTCTCGATCAGTTTCTGAAGGTGAATCGGACATTGCGGGAGCAAAATTATCGTCAAGTTATTGATATCTGTAGAAATTCAGAAAGCAAACGCTATTGGGAAGGGGTCTTTCTGAGGCTTCCCAATGCAGGCCCGCAAGCCGGATTTGCGGACCAGAGAGACTATTCTTACCAGGGAAAGATCATTGATCGCCAGTTCCATCTGGGTCTGGATCTCGCCTCCCTTGAGCGCTCCATGGTCCCTGCGGCAAATCGAGGGAAGGTGATCTTTTCGAACCGGCTTGGGATTTATGGAAATACGGTTATCCTTGATCACGGATACGGAGTATTCAGCATGTATTCCCATTTAAGTCAATTCGATGTGAACGCCGGCCAGGTTGTGGAGAGAGGGGATATCGTCGGCCGGACCGGTGTTTCAGGACTGGCTGGAGGGGATCATCTCCATTTTTCCATCATTATACAGAGCGTCTTTGTCCACCCTGTGGAATGGTGGGATCCGCTCTGGATCGAAAAGCGGATTGAAGCAAAATTGAAAGGGACTGAAAGCGAATAAAGGGGATCAGGTCAGGTGAAAAAATTCCGAATCAACAAGAGCATTGAAGAGATTAATGAAAAGATCAGATCAGGGAAAGTGGTCGTACTGACTGCAGAGGAAATCATTCCCATCGTCAAATCCGAAGGAGCGGTGGAGGCGGCCAGACAGGTGGATGTGGTCACCACCGGGACCTTCGCGCCCATGTGCTCATCCGGAGCCTTTATTAATTTCGGCCATTCGGTTCCTCCCATCAAGGCATCGAAAGTCTGGCTGAATAAGGTTCCGGCATATGCCGGCGTGGCTGCGGTCGATTGCTATGTGGGCGCTACAGAACCCTGCGAAGATGATCCGCTGAATAAGGTATACCCGGGTGAATTCAACTATGGAGGCGGGCATGTCATCGAGGATCTTGTAGCAAAAAAGGATGTCTATCTGAAAGCAATCTCCTACGGCACGGATTGCTATCCGAACCGGATGCATGAAAGGACGATCAATATCGCTTCCCTTCCCCAGGCAACTCTGTGCAACCCCAGGAACGGTTACCAGAATTACAACTGCGCCGTCAATTTGACGAACAAAACGATCTACACGTATATGGGGACTCTGAAACCCAGAATGGGGAATGCCAACTACTGCTCGGCAGGTCAGTTGAGTCCGCTTCTCAATGATCCCTATTATCAGACCATCGGTCTGGGGACGCGGATATTTTTAGGGGGAGGTGTGGGGTATGTGACCTGGCACGGAACCCAGCATAACCCTTCCAACAAAAGAGCTAAAAACGGGGTCCCTCTTTCACCATCCGGAACCGTGTGGGTCATGGGAGATCTGAAACGGATGCTGCCCGAATGGCTGGTGGGGGCGAGCATCCAGGGATATGGATGCTCGTTATCTGTCGGACTGGGGATTCCCATTCCACTGTTAAATGAGGAAATCGCAGAATATACCGGCGTATCCGATGAGGAAATCTTTACCCAGGTCGTGGATTATGGAAATGATTATCCGAACGGAATTCGGAAAAATTACGGACTAGTCAGCTATGCGGAGTTGAAAAGCGGATTTATTACCGTAAATGGCGAAACAGTTCCTACCGCTCCTCTTTCAAGCCTGGTTAAGGCAAGGGAGATTGCGGAACTTCTGAAGGGATGGATTCTGAAAGGGGAATTCCTGCTTGGAACTCCCCAGTTCACCCTTCCATCAAAATAGGTGATACTTCAATTCGGGAATAAAGAAGGATACCGGAAGACGGTATGGGTATGGAAGCGGGGATTCGGGCATTTATTGCGTTTGATCTGCCGGCCGAGCTCATTGATTTCATCACCGGAATTTCGGATCCCCTTCGATCCTATTTGCTCAAGATCCGGTGGGTCAAACGGCAGCATCTGCATCTGACCCTCAAATTCCTCGGGAATATTCCCAAATTCCAGATCGAACCCGTAACCGTGCAGATTCAGGAAGCGGCAAAAGGAGTCGATCCGATCCGCCTGTGCGCGTCTGGAGTCGGAATCTTTCCTTCTTTCAGAAGTGCCCGTGTCCTCTGGCTTGGCCTGGAAGGGGATACCTCAGGACTTCACCGGATTCAGCAGGATCTGGAAAACCGGCTGGAAGAAATCGGATTTCAGAAAGAGTCAAAACCGTTTAAAGGACACTTGACTCTGGGAAGATTCAGGGAAAAGGAGAGAACGGACAGCCGTGAATTGGAAAGGCTGGTCAAAGCGATGGAGATGCAGAAATCCCAGGAGTTTGAATTAAACCAGATTACTTTCTATCAGAGTCATCTGGCCCCTTCAGGGCCTGTTTACCAGAAACTTTCAACCGTTTTGCTATAATAAAACCAAGACAGGAGGGGACCATGGCGAATCCACCCGAAAAAGAAAAAGCCATTGAAAGTGCCATCACTCAGATCGAGCGGCAGTTCGGAAAAGGCGCGATCATGAAGCTGGGAAGTGATTCCAGCATTGAGATTCCGGTCATTTCATCCGGATCTCTGGCGTTGGATCATGCCCTTGGAATCGGAGGACTCCCGAGAGGGAGAATCATCGAAATATTCGGGCCGGAATCTTCGGGAAAGACGACCCTGGCGCTTCATGCGGTCGCAGAGGCGCAGAAGCAAGGGGGGATTGCCGCTTTTATCGATGCCGAACACGCCCTTGATATTTTCTATGCGAAAAGATTGGGGGTTAACAGCGATGAGCTTCTGGTGTCGCAGCCTGATACCGGAGAGCAGGCGCTCGAGATTGCCGAGATGCTGGTCCGCAGCGGTGCGGTGGATGTGATTGTCATCGATTCGGTCGCCGCGCTGGTGCCCCGGGCGGAAATCGAAGGGGAGATGGGAGACGCCCATATGGGACTTCAGGCGCGCCTCATGTCTCAGGCATTGAGAAAATTGACCGGAGCTATCGGAAAGACCATGACATCGGTCATCTTCATCAATCAGATTCGAATGAAGATCGGCGTTTTTTTCGGAAATCCGGAGACCACCACCGGAGGGAATGCGCTGAAATTCTATGCTTCCCTGCGGCTGGATATCCGGCGTGTCAATGCCATCAAGGAAGGACAGGAGGTCATCGGAAGCCGGACCAAAGTGAGAGTCGTCAAAAACAAACTGGCTCCCCCGTTCAAAGAAGCGGAATTCGATATTCTTTATGGGGAAGGGATATCGAGAGCCGGAGACCTCCTTGATACTGCGGTGGGATGCGGCATCATCGACAAAAGCGGGACATGGTTCTCGTTTAAAGGCGAGAGGATCGGGCAGGGGAGAGAGAATGCACGGCGGTTT
>JBFMEI010000084.1:0-8250 GCA_040753295.1 Thermodesulfobacteriota bacterium
ATTTGGCTGCGAAGGGTTTCGATGACATATCGAATCGATGATACCATGAGGGATTTCGGGTGGGAGGAAAAAAAGGGCTCTTTCTTTGCAAGTTCGAGAATGCGATCCACTCCGGGGAGCATCCTCAGCAATTCCTGCTGCCGTTGTGTTATTTCCATTCGGTTTTTCGGAAAAATTCTTTTGATTTCAGCACGGGATTCAGTCTTTTTCTCTTTCCTCATGGATTCATATCATTACAACGCATTTTATATCAATAGTTTTATTCCGTTATCCGGAGAAGACAGAAAAATCAACATATCGATTTGCGCGATAAAAATGTCTTTATACCCGATAAAATTTGTTTTATCCTGAAACAACCATTTCGAATCATGACTGGAAGACGGATCACCCCTTATGTCAAATCCTCAAACAGCATTTATCATCAATCCTCGGGCTGGAGGAGGATCCGGCAAATACCAGTGGCCCAGGATTTCCATTCTTGCTGAAAAAATCTTCGGCCGGACACCTCTCTACTTCACCCGCTGTCATGGGGATGCCCAAAATCAGGCTCTCCAAGCCATCTCGGAAGGAGCCGATCGCATCATCGTCGTGGGAGGAGATGGAACCATCAATGAGGTTGCCAACGCCATAATGACATTTGATCCGCCTGTTCGGAATCGCCTTGTCATGGGAGTCATCCCGATCGGCACCGGATGTGATTTTATCAAAAGCGTCCCCATTTCTCATCATCCGGAAACCGCCCTTCAATCGATACAGGAAGGTTCGGTTCATCGAATCGATGTGGGAAGAGCATCATTTTTCGATCATCATCGGCGGTCTGTAAGCCGGCATTTTTTAAATATCATCAGCTTTGGAATCGGAGGCGAAGTGTCCCGGATGGCAAGCCGAATGTCCGCCCATCTATCCCCTCTTTTCTCTTTTTTATTCGCCACATTCATTTCCGTGTACCGGTATGGAAAAAAACAGATTCAGATCCAAATTGATGAAAGCCCAAAAATGTCATATCAGGTATGGAATGTGGCGATTTCAAACGGCCGTTTTCACGGGGGCGGAATGATGGTGGCTCCCACCGCCCGCCTGGATGACGGACTGCTTCAGATAACCCTCATCGGTGATCTCTCTTTGATGGAAGTTTTCTTGAATCTCTCCAAGCTTTACAACGGACGAATTCACAGCGTGAAAAAGGTGGTTTCTGCAACCGGAAAACGGATTGAATCCGATTCCCCGGATCGTGTTCTTCTTGAAATAGACGGCGAACCTTTAGGAGGATTGCCGATTCAGGTTGAGATCATCCCGGGCGCGATCCATCTGATTGCGCCGGCAGGGACACCCTTTTTTCGTACAGGAGATCGAATATGAACGGACTGAAAACTGCAAAGGATCGTATCATCTTTCCCCTCGATTTTTCATCCCTAAATGACGCTAAAAAATATATCCGCCATCTTTCTCCGCATGTGGGAATGTTTAAAATCGGTCTTGAGCTTTTTATCCGATGCGGACCTGAAATCATCGGATTCATATCCTCCTTGAACCGTACAGCCGTTTTTCTCGATTTAAAACTCCATGATATTCCTGAAACGGTTTACCGGAGTGTTTCAGGGATCGCAGAGTTGAATGTTCGTTTCACTACGGTTCACTGTGGAGAATCCATGAAATCACTTGAAGCCGCGGTAAGGGGGAGTCGAGGAAAGGTCGGAATTCTTGGTGTTACCGTGCTGACAAGCGTATCGGAAAAAGATCTTGCCCGGTCAGGATATGCCGATTCCTTTTGTACGGACATCCCGAAGCTGGTTATTAAAAAGGCTGAAATGGCCAAAGATGCGGGATGCGCGGGTGTGGTCTGCTCCGGAAACGAAGTAAAATCAATTAAGGAAAAATTCGGAGAAGGCTTTATCACGATAACTCCGGGAATCCGTCCGATCTGGGATGAGACCCGGGGAGATGATCAGGTCCGTATCGTCACTCCCGAAGAGGCGATTCAAAACGGTGCGGATTATCTTGTCATCGGACGCCCGATCCGGGATGCTTCTGATCCTCCTGCAGCCGCAAAACGGGTCGCAGATGAAATTGAATTGATGTTGCAGGAACGCCAATCCCGATAATCTGAATTCTGAGGGGATTCTTTTAAAGCTTTTCTTCCCAGAAATCCTTGTATCTTTCCAACCAGTCTGAGCCGAATTTCCAATCGAAATAGGGTTTAAGTTTTTCGAACCATCGGGGAGGTCCTGACTTGACCGGTTGTTCCGGGGAAATGGCTTCAGCAACAAAAAAAGCGAGATTTAAAATTTCATCCTTTGGGATATAGATTGTTGCCCCGGCTTTCATGGAAATTACAAAATTTTCTGAAGACAAGGCATGGGCTGTAAGCATGATGGCCGGGATCTTTTTTTCAACAGCGATGTTGAGGAGCTGATATCCCTGAACCCCCATGATGTCCAAAATTGCAGCGTCGAAACGCCTGGACTCAAGCAGGGTCCTTCCCTCTTCAAAGGTGGATGCGGTTTCGAGCCGGCAGATGTCCAGCATTTCCTCCAGAGATTCGAGCATGTCCGGTTCATCATCTACGATCAGAACCCGCTTCCCCTTCAGCCTATCCAGATATTTTGTCATCTATCCCAAGCCTTTTAGAACCAGCCCTCTGTGAATTCTCAGTTTTTTTGGAAACGCGGCTTCATCCAATGAAGGATCATGGGACTTCGAAGAAACGGTCGGAGTCGAAGAAGCCTTTGAGCTGCCTGATTTTATAATGATGCGCCCTGAAGGTGTCAATATGAAACAACATCCGCATCATTAAAAGACGGAAATGGATTATTCTTCATCGATTTCGAACCGGTAATTCCCCCTTAGAAACTGATCCTGATACCACTCCACCTGCCTGTCTTCAGACAGCACCATATCCAAAAGGCGAACAGATCCGAGAAGACGCCCCAAGAGATCCAGTTTTTCCTCAACGATCGTGCATTGGTATTTCTTTAATTCCCCCCGAACCATATCTGCCTTCTGTTCGACTTTAAAACCCAATCTCTTGAGGATACCCGAAATGAGCATCGCCCTCCGGGAGCGACGGCCGATATCGGCAGCTCCGCCTTTGAAATAAAAAGTGACATAATTATCATTCACCGATTCTCCGCAATAGGTGTCGATTGTTGCAAAATGATACCCCAGGCGGGAGTTGAAATTAAGATAATGATCTGCAACAATGGCATACCCTGGCCCTCCCATACGCCCTTCTTTCATTGGATCTCGAAACACCGATTCAGCGATAATCGAAGTCAACCCTCCAAGGCTGATACCCACATTCCGATGCCAATCCAGCTTTTCATGTTTCATCCCTCTCAATAACGCCTTAAACGGAATGGATCGGATATCTTCGATCTCAATCGAATCGATTCCGGACTTTAGGACCATTCCATTCCCCAGATCGATGACTAAAAGTCTCAACGGCAGATAAGCTTTTAGAGGGACAGCCGTTCCGACCTCAGGGTCAACTCCATCCGTAATGTGGAACATTTCTCTCATTGCCATTTCATGGGCAAACCGAATGATATCATGAAGAGTCTGACATCCTTCAGGAGAAAAATTTTCTTTTTTCGGATCAATTAAATTGAGTGGAGCGATTTTTCTCAGGGCCGATTTCATGGTCTGATAGATGGGACCATTTGCCATGGGGTTGACCGGGGCTCTTTCCTTTATCAGGGCCTTGACAGTTCCCTGATAAACCTTTCTTCTTGTGGCATCCAGAGTGATGGTTTCTCCATGGGGAATGATTCGAGTGGCTGATCCGGTGCCGACAAGTGTTGGGATGTGAAATTCCCGGGCTACGGAGGCCATATGGCCGGTCACACTCCCCACATCTGTGATGAACCCTTTAATACGGCCAAGCAATTGAACATACCGGGGTGAGGTTTGTCCGGCTACCACAATTGCTCCTTGAGGAATATGATGGAGCATATGATCGGTTTCAAGGACATAAGCAAACCCAGCCACAACTCCCTCACAAGCTGTCGCACCCCCCTCTATGAGAATCGGAAAATCACCCGGAATCCCTATCTCATCGGATTCTGCAATACGCTCCTCATCGGCTGAATTTTTATGACGCTTTAATGGTCGGCTTTGGAGAATGAAAAGTTTATCGCTCCGGTCGATGGCCCATTCGATATCGAGAGGCTGTCCATAGTGCTTTTCGAGCCTGAGTGCATAATCGACGAGTTGATGAATCTGATTTTCGGTCAAAGAAGAGGCGCTTCTGAGTTGTTCAGGAACCGCTTCTTCAATGAGTCCATCTTCCGGACGGCATCGGAGTTGGGATTGTTTTGATGCCAGCTGGGATAATACGATTCTTTTACTTTTTTTATCGATCTGAAAAAAATCCGTTGATACAGATCCTTCCACTGCCAAGGCCGCCAGACCCCACACCGAACTGATCATTACGACCGAATGCCGGCTGTCATTGGGATCCAGGGTATACATCACGCCGCTCACAGATGCATCAACCATCATGATGCAGACCACACTCATGGCTACATCCTGGTCGTGGTATCCTTTGCTGCGGCGGTAAAATATGGCTCTGGCATTAAATATGCTCGCAACGACCTCTTTATAGGCTTGAATCAGGTTTTTTTCACTGATATTTAATAAGGTTGAATGCTGCCCTGCAAAACTCGCTTCAGAATCTTCGCTGGTGGCACTGCTCCTGACTGAAAATAGAATCGGTTTCCCGAGGGTCTCTGAAACATCACAAGCCGCCTGAAGGATTGCATGTTCCAGATCGGACTGAAGAGGCGCGGCTGTAATCCGATTCTGAATTTCCCGGCTTGCCGATACAATCCGATCCGGATCATTGATATCCAGATCCTTCAACTGCCCGTTAATGAAGTCGGTCAGATTATTAAACCGAAGGAATTGTTCATAGGCATAAGCCGTAATCGCAAATCCAAGGGGAACTGGGAGATTCGCGCGGTTGAAGACCTCCCCCAGGTTTGCAGCCTTTCCCCCCACTTCCGATGCATTTTCCAGACTCAATTGTTCAATTTGAAGGACAAGGCTGGTTTCTTCAAAACGCTTTCTGCGAAAGAGTTCCAAGCGAATTTTATTCCCGATGGCATTGACAGCTTCGAGAAGTTTCTCATACTGACCACCGGAAAGACGGTTCAAGTCCATGGCAATCGCCGTTGATTCGGCTATCAGTGCCTCGACCTTGGTTGCTGCATAAAGAAATGTGAACGGTTTGTTTTCATAAATGATGTGCTCCAGGTCCGCGATAATCTCCAGCGCTCGGTTGTTTGCCGCAAGAAGTTGTTTGAAGCTTTCATATTTTTCCTTGAAACCGCTTTGATCGGTTCCATGGCGTTTATCTGAAATCAACCGCTTGCGAAAGCGCTTAAAAAATCTTTTCATGCCATGTCATCCTTTTCGAGTGCTCCATTGATGAGGGATAGGTTGAAAAAAAGTCCTTTTTAAAAATTGAATTCCCATAATACTTCTCCTTTTTTGATTCCGGATCAGGATCCCGACATCAGACTCTAATTTCCACCCTTCTTTCCCTGAATATATCCGATAAAACCCCGGATACTGTTTTCTAAGAAAAAGAGTTCTCTTTTTTGAATCCGACTCTCCATTTCCCTGAATCCCTTAAGCAGATGATCCGAGGCCACAAGTTTATCCAGACATTTCCGGATAAGATCATCCGACTGCTCCTTGTTTAATATTTGTTCAATGATCAACTCCCAGCGCAGAAGCTGATCCCGATGGGCGGCAAGAAGGGCGGATCCGTTTTCATACCTCCCATAGTGACCACAGCAAATCTGAAGCTCACCCTTTCCCATCAATTCATCAAGGCTCTTCAGGAATAGATTTAGGAACAAACGAGGGGGAGTTGCCGGCCTCATATATGCATGATTTTTTCCGGTCTGAAGAACCACCCCGCAGGCTTCTCCAACAAAAAGCGTATCCTCAATCCTGTAACTGACGTGATGTTCAGCATGTCCTGGAGTCAATATGGAATCCACGACACTGGAATGGAGATCCTCACAGGACGTGAGAGCGTCACTGGGGATCGGTTCCGGTGGCCCATAAGCAGCTGCAATCGCCCCTAGGGTCTTAACAGATCCTTTCCACAGGCGTTTCGGATCGATCAGATGAGCTAGGGCAGAGGGATGGCATACCACACGGCTTTCAGGAAACTGATGCCAGATCCGACTGATTCCTCCGGCATGATCCAGATGGATATGGGTCAACAAAATGAAGTCGAGGGTATCGATATGGCGATCTTCAAGAGCATCAAGTAACATCCGGGCAGTCGAGGCCGGGCCGACATCGACAAGGATGGTCACTTCCCCTTGATATAACCATGCACCGATAAAGTCGTTAAAGCCTTCAACGGGTGGTATTAAGGGAATCATCGAGAACAAAGGGTTTCCGGCCTTTTCAATTATTTTCTGAAAGGTATTGGAAGCTTATATCCGGTGTGGAAGTTGAGTATTTATCGACTCGATCTGAATCCGTTAATAGGAGATTTCTTTTTTATAATATTCGTCGAATACTCTATAAAACGCTTTATGTTCGTCGATGGTTGCAGCGAGGAGGCGTTCGAGCTCGTTCATATGCTTGATATTGATGATCAGATTGACGCTTTTCTGAAATGCCGTCATATGATCCTTTGTGCGGTGCGTCCGGCTGATAAGAGCCACGACCATCTTCCTCCGAATCCCCATGTTCAACCCTTCCAGATATGAAAGAACTCGGTTCTGTTCCGGATTTTCAGTATCAAAAAACTCATCTGTAATAACAAGGGGATATGTATGATACCACATGCTCCGCAAAGCGTCGCGGCTGTTCTCCGAATCGGTGATATGATACCCCATCCCGTGAAGTGTCTCGGTCGCCATCTTCTTCAACGTGATATCACCGATGCAAATGAGTGCTGTTTTCTCTCCTTGGCGGATAAAATCAAACGGTTTTTCAGCAGCGTCATAATAGACGTTTTCATCTCTGCTGCTGCTGATTTTGCTTTCCTCCATCCCTTTGACGTCGATGTTAATTTTATTTTTGCAATTGGGACAGGAAAAGGTCAAACTGGGAGAAGATGCGATTTTATCATCAGAAATCCGATATCTGCTTTTGCATACGGAGCAAGCGATATCCATAAGCTCTCCTTTATATCCGGGAACTATGATGGTTAAGAACGAGACTTGGCGTATGCCTTGTCCAGTTCGAGTTTATCAATGTCGGTCGTTGCTTCTCCCCGAGCGCTTTTAACACTATCAATCCCCCGACCGACGACTCCCCTTCGGGAAGCATAAGCCAGAGCGGTCTCTTCACTGACCTGACCGGATTCGAATAATTCAACGATATAGTCGTCAAACGTCGTCATTCCGAAAGGCTTTCCGGACTGCATTATTTCATAGAATGTCTTTCCTTCCGATTCTCCGTGGAGAATGGAATCCTTTACCCGGATATTTGATTTAAGAACTTCAAATGCAGCGATACGTCCGCCTCCGGCTTTGGGGAGGAGCCTCTGGCAGACGATCCACCGGATCACCTCCGACAGTCGTATCCGGATCTGCCGCTCCTCATCGGTCGTAAACATGCCGAGGATACGGCTGATTGTCTGCCCGGCATCCACCGTATGAAGGGTGGTAAAGACCAAGTGCCCGGTTTCCGCTGCCGTCAAGCCGATTTCAACACTCTCACGGTCCCGCATTTCTCCCACAAGGATGACTTTCGGTGCCTGCCTTAAGGCAGCCCTGAGCCCATGGGCAAACGCATCAAAATCCGTTCCAAGCTCCCGCTGATTGAATGTACTGCGACCATGGGCATGCTGGTATTCGATGGGGTCCTCCAGGGTTACGATATGGACCGATTTTTTTTCATTGATATCCTCAAGGATGGCGGCCAGCGATGTCGTTTTTCCGGTCCCGGTTGCACCGGTAAAGATGACGATCCCGTTCTTTTCTTCTGCAATCTCATGAAAGGATTCGGGCAATCGGAGTTCATTGATGGTCGGTACTTTCGATTCCAATTTTCTCAAGACAATGGAATAGTTCCCGGTGCGGGAAAAAATGTTGACACGGAATCGGGCTTTGGCCCCCAGATGGTAGGAAAGGTCGCAGGAACCCTGGCTTAACAGCGTTTCCGTCAGCCTGCGATCCCAGTTGATCAAATTCAGGCTCAACATTTCGGTTTGATAGGGGGTCAATTTTTTAATGACGGGCTCCATCGTTACCGGAGTCAGTTCACCATAAACTTCAA
>JBFMEI010000085.1:0-8242 GCA_040753295.1 Thermodesulfobacteriota bacterium
AGCTTGTCAGGATCGAATGGTTTGCTCAGGTAAGCGACCGCATCTTTGATGGCATGATCGCCGTCGATTCCTGTAATTACGATCACAGGAATTTCACGGAGAAGCTTGTCTTGTCTCAGCTTCCGGTAAAATCGTGGACCCCATTCCTTGGGCATCTGCAGGTCAAGGGTGATCAAATCCGGTTTTTCCTGTTTTACCTGTTCCAATCCTTCCATCGTGCTTGAAGCGGTTGCAGTAGTATAGCCGTTGTCCTCAAAAAGATTCACCAGATATTTTACAATCACCGGGTCATCATCAATCACCAAAATCTTTTTGGGCATGGTAAACCTTCCTTTTTATTGATCGTGTTGATACTTGAACGCCGAACCGCCTATTGTCTGACGTGGCATTCACCGCACATAATCGGACCTTTTCTGTTTTTCTGATGACACCCTTTGCAGTTGGTATGAAACGCTCTCGTCAGAGACGGCTCGCGTCCCGACGATTCCAACCGGTGACAGTCTGAGCAGCGCTTGTCTTCAGAGGATTCTCCCTCGACCCGCTTTCCTCCTTCATATACATGATGACATTCGCTGCATTCTTCGATCTTGGCTTTTTCATTGTGGGCGTCATGCTTAAAAAGCGAAGGAGGTTTTTGAGGATTTTTAAACACACTTTGATCTACGACCGTCATATCTTCCTGGGAATAGGCGGTTATCATAAATAATGCAGAGGCGAAAAGAGCCGCAACCATGACCATGATCCCCTTTTTCATGTACGATCTCCTTTGATTTATTCCGGTTTTTCCATGATTTTATATATAATGTCACTGAAGAACTTGATGTCCATATGAATGTCATAATAATTTTTAATGTCCTTCAGTCCGCTGTGGCAGTTATGACATGGGGAAATAATGACTTTTGCCCCCCTGGCCTTGGCCTCCATGAGCTGTTCCGCCTTGACCCTGTTGGATTTGACCCGTTTCAATTTATATGGGGGCCCGCAGTTGATCACCCCGCCTCCGGCCGCGCAGCAGTAATTATATTCCCGGTTCGGGTTCATTTCGATGACGGTTTCACACAAGGCATTGGCCACAAACCTTGATTTTTCCATCAGACCGCCTCCCCGGATCACATTGCACGGATCATGCAGGGTAACCGGGTCTTTGAACTTCTCTTTAATAGGGATCCGGTTGTCCTTGAGAAGCTCATAGAAAAAGTCAATGGCGTGGACAATCGGAACGGGTGGATGACTCCATCCCAGCCACCGGTTTCCCGTATCATAAACCGATCGGAAGGCATGACCGCACTCCCCCATCACGATCCGTTTGACCCGAAGCCGTGTTGCGGTTTCAAAATGGGTTCTCTTGATACGTCCCATGATCTCATTATCACCGGTAAACATCGCCATGTCGCTGTTATCCCATCCTTTATCAGCAGGCATGGTCCAGTTGACGCCCGCTGCTTCCATAATCACGGCGGCCTGATAGATGAGCTGGGCCTGGAATTTGGGTTCAGGCGCAATCACCGAATACATAATGTCAGCCCCTTCTTTTTCCAGGGGAATCCGAAGCTTCGGGAATTCACCTCTCGCTTCTTCTTCCTGCCATTGCAGGGTGTCGGGCCATTCGTCGCCTTTGACCCACATCTGATTCATGGTGACGCTGTGACTGTGGGCCGTATCCTGGATATACCGGGGCGTGACCCCAAGTTTGTGGGAAATCCTTCTGACAGTAGCGATAAGATAAGCGATATCGATGCCGAACGGGCAGAACTGCATGCAGCGGCGGCAGAGATTGCACTCCGTTTGTGCAATAAGAGTTGCCTCCCGGATAAACTCAGGGGTGACCCTTCCTTTGCTTCGGATCATCTCCCAGATGGTCTGCTTGACTTTCCCGACCGGGGACCATCGGGGATTTTTATCATTCGAAAGATAGAAATGGCATGCTTCACTGCAAAGGCCGCAATGCACGCAGGTATTCACATAGGTTTTCAGCCTGGCTCCGGTTTCCCCCGTCAGCACCTGATTGATCACCTTTTCAATTTTATCCCCGGTCAGCCTTGAAATGCCGACTTCAAGCCCCTCATCGACGATCTTGGCTTCCTGTTCCTGTTTTTCGGCTGGCTCCGCCATGGTATATCCTCCTTATTCCGGTAAATTCGCATGGGATGTGAAATATCTCACAATATCCATCGCAAAATTTCGGAAATTTAGTAGTCCCTGGATTTTCTGATAACTCCAAATTCCGAGCCCATATAAGCTCGAGTGAATGGTGAAAAGATCATGTGACTCAGCCGGGTGAACGGGATCGCCACCAGCATGAGTTCTCCTGTTAGAACATGCAAAGTCATCATGATCGGATATCCGAACCACTGATGGTAAGCCAGAAAGCCCGTAACAAACGGCGCCGCAACAATGGCCAGAATCAAGTAGTCGGAAGGATAGGTCACGAATTGAACTTCGCGCTGAGTCAGCCTCCGGATCAGAAAAAAGAGGCATCCTGCGATAACGATCAGGGTCATGACATCCGTCACTCCGTCCGGCAAGGTCCACCAGTTGATATTCCATGACTCTTCCCACAGCGTCACATGAGAAAGGAGAAAAATCGGAGAGAGAAACAGGCAGAGATGGAATGCAAAAGTGACAATGGTTAAAATCGGATTTCGTCTCCAATTCAATGTCCCAAACGGCGTAATCCAATGTAGAATGGATCGGAGGCTGTATTTCAAACTCATGTAAGTGAAGATGAATGGCTCCTTTTTTCTCACCTGCAGGAACATATCAATCAACCGGTATATGATCCCTCCGATAAAAAGAATAAACGCCACCCAAGCCAGCGGACCGCTTACAAAGGTATAGATGTCGTTCATAAGTCCCCCTTTACCCAGCGATTTCCGTTACCGGCAAAATACGCCGGACATATTGATCGTTTTCCACTGTCCGGAGAAGGAGTTTCTCTCCATCCGGACTGAAAATGGGATCCCAGGCCGCTTCGCATTCCTTGGGCCAGACCCGATCATTGACGGCAATGGTATATTTTCCCTTCTTCTCGACCTTTGCCGCTACAAACGTATTGTTCGGGCTGAGAACCGGCTTCCAGGCCATGTCAAAGGTATTCCTCCATGCCGTTCCATCGGTGACCACCGTCCAATGTTCTCCTTCCTTGGCAAGAGCGGCAATCCTCGATCCATCTTTAGAAAAAACCATATCGGTAACCATACCGCTGAAAGCGGCGGGCCAAAGGGTGCCGTTTACAGCCACAGTCCAACGTCCATATTTCGGAGAAACAATGGCGGCGAGTTTTTCACCATTTGAACTGAACATCTGATGCCAAACCTGGAAAAACCGCCCATCCCATAAAAACTTTCCGTTTTCAGCCAGGGCCCATTTTCCGGAAACCCGAACCGGGGCGATGACAGATCCGCTTTGGGGGTTAAAGACAGGCTGCCATACACAGTTGAAACTCTTTTCCCAGCAAATCCCGTCCACCGCGATGGTATAGTCATAAAGGTTCAGCCGTACTTCTGCGGCCAGCTTCTTGTTGTCAGGGCTGATGGCCATATTCCAGACATTTACGAATTTGGCATCCCAGGCTTTTCCTTCCAGAGCTGCGGTGAAGCATCCTTCCTGAAACTTGTGAATCGCTCCTTCGCCGAACTCTTCAACCTGCACCACTGCTGCGGTTTTTGTCCCATCAGGACTCATGGTAAAATAAGTCATATTCTGGAACTTTTCCGCCCAAGGCTCTCCATTTAAAGCCATGGCGTATTCCCCGTCCTGCTGAATTGCGACCGCAATATGTCTGCCGTCAGGACTGAAAAGGGTATTCCAGACATAGCCGAATTTATTTTCCCAGGGGTCGCCGTCGACGGCAACCGTCCATTCCCCGGTATCGGATACCAGAGCGGTCAGTCTTCCATCCGGCGAAAATCGCAGGTACCATATTTTTTCAAATGGATTCTCCCAGGTTTCGCCGTTCACACAAACATTGAACTCCCCTTCACCGATATTGACAACAGCGGCCACTTTCTCTCCGTCCGGACTGGCATATGGCTCTTCCACCCATTCGAATTGCTCCTTCCATTCGCCGATGGGAACCGTTTTTTCTTTGGTTTTCCAGTCCCATTTTTCTTGATCGACCATTTTTCCTCCTTAATGTGTGCAGGTCATTCCCCTGAAATCCTGATACGCTCACCTGACGGTTTCAGCGAGAAGCAGCCATGCTCCTGATGGTTCATTGAGCAAATGGTTGGCAACTTTAACTTGCCGCCTTCCATTCAAATGGTTTCGAATATATACGATATCTTCCGAAGAAACGTTCTGATCCCCCAGCATTCTTTTTTTCTGGTTGGAAATGACCGTCCTCAAAGAATCGGCGTGGTAGATATTTTCAATACCCACTCCCACCATCTCCTTCTCCTCTTTCTGACACAGCTCAGCCCATTTCCGGTTCGCGCTCCAGAAGAAAAGATCTTTACAGACCGCTGCCGGAGAAGCGATCTGATGGATGAATTGAATCCGGTTGTAATAGTATTCCAAAAAATACTGGCATTCGTCGCAACCGTTCCGGCAGGCGAAATGGCTCGCTTCTTTTCCGGTAAAACAGTGCTCCAGTTCATTTTTATAAACAGTGCATTTTCCGCAGTCTTTTCCGTGATCCTGTTTTTCAAAAAATTGATAGCAGCGCTGAATACGCCTGAAATAAGGACCTTTTAGGTTTTCCGAAGCCAGTTCTTTTGGAACTTTCTGGCCGGTTGATTTCAAAAAGTAGATCAGTTCATCCACCGGGATTTGATAATTCTTTCCAACCCGATGGACTCGCAGTTTATCAGAACGGATCCATGAGCCGATGGTATTTCGGTTGACTCCCAAGAGGCGTGCTGCCTGAGAAACAGAGAGTTCGATCGGATCTGAAACCATCTTTTCAGTTGACTCCCAATAAAAATTGATCATTTTGATTATAAAAACAGGTCGAAATTGAAATTTGAAAAAAATGGATGGTCAGGATTAGCGAAAGAAATCTTCGAAGTCAAGAATTAAATATCAACGGAATTAAATATCAAACGTATCCGTCTTGGCTTATTTTGCATTTCGATTTTCAGGAAACGGACTCATTCCCTTTCTGGTGATGGATTGTCGG
Source organism: Thermodesulfobacteriota bacterium (assembly GCA_040753295.1). Classification (GTDB taxonomy): domain Bacteria; phylum Desulfobacterota; class Desulfobacteria; order Desulfobacterales; family UBA2156; genus RBG-13-49-15. The sequence continues at coordinate 5,120 of JBFMEI010000085.1, forward strand.
ACATTGAATCACGAATTTCGCCCCCTTCCCCTCTTCTGAGACGGCATAAATATCACCACCGCATTCTTTGACGATGCTGTAACTGATGGAGAGCCCCAGCCCTGTTCCTTTGCCGACAGCTTTTGTTGTAAAAAAAGGTTCGAAAATCTTTCCTAAAACCGAAGCCGGGATTCCCGGTCCGGTATCTTCCACTTCAATCATCACTTCTTTTCCATTTGAATGGGTCCTCAACGTGATCTGCTTATCTCCCGGTTGAGTCTTCTGCTTATTCCACCGCTCTTCGATGGCATCCCTGGCATTGATGAACAGGTTGACGAAAACCTGTTCCAGCCGGTTGGGATCACCCTTGATTTTCGGAAGATCGTTCTGAATTTCCCAGACCACGTCGATTCCTCTGAGTTTGAGCTGTTGACTAAATATTTCAAATGCGCGTTTCAACGTGGTATTGACATCCACATCCATCAATTCATCCTGAGCTTTTCTTCCGAATTCTCTCATATGATTGATGATCTTTACCGCACGATCCACATACGTATCGATCTCTTCGGACATGGTTTTGAGTATCTCATCCGGGATGGGCTCCCGGTTTTTCACCTTTTTAATGAAGTAGCTGCTGGCGGTCTTGATCACCGAAAGGGGCTGATTGAGCTCATGGGCAACCCCGGTTGCCATCTCCCCTAAAGTGGCCATCTTGCTGGCCTGGATGAGTTGCTGCTCGATCTCAAGACGCTTTGTGATATCGCTCGTGGTGATCAGGAAAACCGGCTTTCCTTCATATTCAGCCGGGGAAACCCGGATATTGACAAAAATCGCACTTCCGTTTTTATGAATGTTTTTTGCGCGAGTAATTTCCCGTGACGTTTTGATTTTCCGGATATAATTTTCGATTTCTTCTTTTTTAAACAAGTCCGCCAAAGACGTATTGATCAACTCCTCCTTTTCATATCCGTAAACCGTCTTGACGCTGTCGTTACAATTCAGGATCGTCAGTGTTTCAAGATCGACAACAAAAATCGGATTGGGGATGCTGTCGAATACCGCATGATATTTCTTCTCCGACGAAGCCAGTTTCTGTTCCAGCTGTTTCAGCTCCGTAATATCCAGATTCATTTCCATAGCCGCAACGATTTCTCCTTTTGCGTTTCTGATCGGAGAAGTTTTCACGATCCAGTAGGTTTTTGTCCCGTCTTTGTTAAATCCGACTTCCTCACTGGACTGGGATTGACCGTCTGCAAATGTTTTTTCAACCGGACAATCGACACATTTGCTGCTTCGACCTTTATAGGCCTGAAAACAATAGTCTCCGGCCTTGGGCGCAAATCGGCTTGAGAATTCGCGGTTATATCCCACCAGCTTGAAACTCCGGTCCTGAACCGTGATAATGCAGGGGACCTGTTCAAAAAGGCTCTGATACTGCTCTTTCTGCTCGCTGAGTTGGATCTGATTTTTTTCAATTTCCTCCATCATGAGATTTATGGCTTCCGCCAACTGCCCCATTTCATCCTTTTGCTCAACGGCAGCTTTAATCGAATAATCCCCTTTGGAAATCCGCCGAGTCACATTGATGAGCCGGTTGATCGGGTTGTTTACAAATTTGATAACGAAAATAAAAATAAATCCGGAGGTGAACAGAAAAAGAACGGTTGCCAGACCGACGATCCCCTTTTCCACAAAGAAAATCTCCGCATCTGCTTTTTCCAAGGAAACAACCACATCGAGAGCCCCCAGCACCTTTTTACCTGCGGGATGAACATGACAACTCCCTGATGAGCAACTCGGATCGTTGTAAATCGGGCTGATGACTCCCATAAGACGTGTTCCCTCCGGGGATGGTGAGATTCGGGTTCTGTCCGACAGAGAGAGCTCAGAGGCAGGCGGTTCTGTCCGATGACAAATCACGCATGCTTCGGACCGGATGTTGGTGTTCCGTTCAATTTCATCCATATTGTTCGAAAAGCTGATCTTCCCTTCTTTATTATAGATCCGTATTGATTTAACCTCCTTGAGTCTTCCGATATTGCTGATGATCTGATTGATATCCTTTCTCGAATTGAGCATCATGGAGTAATTCGCTCCCAGAAGGATGGTATTGCTCAATCGCTGGGTCCCTTCCATGATATCTTTTTTCATTTTTATTTTTTGGTAATTGAGCGTGAAGATCATCCACAATGCTATGTTCACAAACAGAATGATCCCCACGGAAATGACGAGCTTTGAAACCAGGCTGTTTCGCAGTTTGAATTTGAAATTTTTCATAGGTTAGGCAATCCGTTCAGGTTCAATTAATACCTGAATCTTTCATGAAAATTTATGAGAACCGGGTTTGAAATATGACTCATAAGGATTCGGAGCTGATTTAGCACAACAGCAATAATACCCAAAGAGTAAAAATGGATGCGTTTCATTTGTTCTCATAAATTTTCACCCTGCGGGCGCGTCCGGGGCTTCCAGCTGCTGCGTTATTAAGGGTTTGCAATAGGATAGACTATGGCTGCACCCTTAAATGCCTTGCAGCTGAAAACCGCAACCGCGTGCAAAATTCAGGTATTACCGGAATCACATTATCACATCGAACCGGTTAATGAAAGTACCCCTTATTCTTATGAACCAAAACGGTATCCGCTGAAAAAGTCTTGTCAACCGGATGGGGTCATGGTATTTGTGCCTATCGATCAGGATTTCGATTTTTTAAAAGGAGGAACCCCTAATGACCAATGACAGTAAAAGCAGCATTTTCGCACTTACGATTCTTCTGGCCATGTTTCTACAGGTCCTGTTTGCATTTGGAGACCAGAAGGAGACGCCGGGCCGGGCAACCGTCAAATTCGTAAAAGCGTATTATCTGCAGGATAGTTGTATTAAGAATCTGGTCTGTTCTGAGCTGAAGGAGAACGAAGAAACGGATATAATTGACGAGTATCTCCAGAAGGCTTCGGAAGAGGCATCAAACCGGGGGTATGATCCCGGTTATATGAAAAGCACCCTCCTCCATTTTGATACCCACACGACATTCATCGATGAAAACACGGCGGAAGTTCGAATCACGGGCGCCCGGAAACGACAAATCAATTCGGTTTTTGCCTGGGTTGCCCGGATATTTCTTATCGGCAACACTTATGATGT
>JBFMEI010000086.1:0-8171 GCA_040753295.1 Thermodesulfobacteriota bacterium
TTTTTTTCCTGGGATTTTCGAATAAAATTGAGACAAAAAGCACCGGCCAGACTTCCGGAGTCATCATGCCACACCACATTGTCCCCGACATAAAGACCGTTGAGAAGGTGATCCAGATGATCCACTCCGGATGGAACGCTGATAATTCGGGTCATGGGCGGTTATTCTTTTCCGGCCTGATCGACTCTCCCATGGTTCAGGAGCTACTCCGGCCATTTTTTTCACAGACTGGCGTTTTAAGGCTATTTTCCATCTAAAAATCGCTCAATTCGGGTCTCTTATACCTGTCGGTGTCCCGGGTGTCAATTTAATCCCCCAAATCGTCAATCCCAAAGGGTTTTAAATAATGACATTCTTTAAGTAAAAATCGTGATACCAGTCGGGTACGTCTGAAAATACTCTTTTTTATGATATCCATATGAATTTATTGTTTTTAATTTCCTTGTCATTATTTATAACGCTCATTTTAGATATTAGTCATACTTAATATTTAACATTTTTTTAATTATAACTTGACAAGAAGGCGAAAGACCAATAAATGACCCGGAATATCTGATGCTTCACAACGGCGTGGAGATCAGATATCCGCTAAAAGATAAAGAAGTCTTTTCAAGACAAAGGCGTCGATTCCCCGGTTGTGCGGGGAAGGCGCCTTTTTGTTTTCATACTTTTAACTAAAAAGGAGAGATTAACCCATGAATCTTCAGCAACCCAATTCGAACGAAGCATTACAAACCAAAAACCGCTCCCGAAGCGTGGCCCCCCAGTCCGGCATCTGCTCCAGATGCGTGGATGGATGCAAGGGAAACTGCGATCTGTTTGTGACCACCTTCAGAGGAAGGGAACTCCTCTATCCTTCCCCATTCGGCCAGGTTACGGCGGGTGCGGATAAGAACTACCCGGTGGATTACAGTCATCTGAACATCATGGGGTATGCCATCGGAGCCTCCGGCATCGAAGCCGATCCGGATCATGCGGTTTTCCCGAAAGTCAGTACAGAAACCTGGTATGGCGCCACGGAAAAAGTCAAAATGAAAATTCCCATGTTCACCGGAGCCCTGGGAAGTACGGATATCGCCCGGAAAAACTGGGAGCACTTTGCCGTGGGTGCGGCGATTTCCGGAATCAGCGTGGTCTGCGGTGAGAATGTCTGCGGAATCGATCCCCAGCTTGAAATCGACAAAAACGGGAAGGTCATCGAATCCCCGGAGATGCGGCGGCGGGTCGAGCAGTATCGGAGATATCATACCGGATACGGGGATATCATGGTTCAGATGAATGTGGAGGATACGCGACTGGGAGTTGCGGAATATGTGATTGAAAAGCTGGGGGTTCAGACCATTGAATTGAAATGGGGGCAGGGAGCCAAAAGCATCGGCGGCGAAATCAAAGTCAACTCCATTGAGCGTGCCGTTGAGCTGAAAAGAAGAGGGTATATCGTGACGCCGGATCCGACCAAGGCTTCAAACCAGGCCGCATTTAAAGAAGGGGCCATCAAGGAATTCGAACGCCATTCCCGTGTCGGATTTTTAAATCAGGATGCCTTCATGAAAGAGGTTGACCGGGTTCGAAAACTCGGCGCCAAACGGGTTACCCTGAAAACCGGAGCATATCCCATGAGAGAGCTGGCCATGGCCATCCGATGGTCGTCCGACGCGAGAATCGACCTCCTAACCATCGACGGAGCCCCCGGCGGAACCGGAATGAGCCCCTGGCGAATGATGAGCGAATGGGGGGTTCCCGCCATTTATCTGCACTCCATGGCGTATGAACTTATCCTCCGGCTTGCCCGAAAAGGGGCGTGGGTACCGGACCTTGCCTTTGCAGGAGGCTTTTCCGCGGAAGATCATATTTTCAAGGCTCTGGCATTAGGCGCCCCTTTCTGCAAAGCTGTCTGTATGGGAAGAGCCCTCATGATCCCCGGGATGGTCGGAAAAAATATCGGATTATGGCTGAAGGGAGAGGATGGAGGGCTTCCACCCACCGTATCCAAATACGGGACCACAAAAGAGGAAATCTTCGTCACCTACCAGAAGTTGAGAGAGACTTACGGCAAGGAAGTGGAAAGCTTCCCGCTGGGTGGAATCGGAATTTACACGGTTGCCGAAAAACTTCGGGTCGGACTCCAGCAGCTCATGGCCGGTGCACGGAAATGGCGAACCCATCTCATTGCCCGAAACGACATTGCGTCCCTCACCGAGGAGTGTACCAAAATCACCAGCATTCCCTATATTATGGATGCCTATCGAGAGGAAGCTCTCGCCATTATCGATAACTGATTTACCCCCTGCCGGCAGGGGGTGAACACGACCCTGCCGGCAGTTTGATTTCCGGATATCATCCTATAAAATGCTTCTCCTGTCTTGACAGACACCCTCTATTTGGCCATACTCCCCGCATTGAAACCATCTTCTTTCAAATCGACGCGGATGAAATGAAAACAAACCGGATATCGAAGGAGGTGATGGACAACTCTAAGCTGCTCGGTTTTTTCCAGCAAGACAATCCCAAAATCCAGGAGGTCATCATGAAAAAAAATCTTTTTTTCCCCGCAATCTTTATTTTTTCTTTATCCATTCTGATACCGATCTCTCCATCCGGCGTGCAGGCTGCAGATAAAGTCGGATGGGTCGGTCCGATCTATAAGGAGCTTGCCGACAGCCTCATGAAGGGATTTAAGGATTATTATCAGAAGACCTACAATAAAGAAGTGGAGATCACCTTCGTTCACCCCGGAGGATGGCCGGTCTGTGTGGATAAAGTCAGGGCCTGGGGTGAAAAACCGGACGCCGACATTTTTCTGGGTGCGGGTGCACCGGCTCATGAAGTGTTAAAGAAAGAGGGGCGGGTTCTTCCCTACAAACCGAAAGACTGGGATAAAATTCCAGCCGACTGGCACGGCATGAAGGTCAAAGATGAAGCCGGTCTGTGGACCTGCTTTTCTCCATGGATCGTGACCAACCTTTACAATGAAAAAGTTCTCAAGGCGTTAAGGCTTCCCCCCCCAAAAACCTGGAAGGATCTCCTGAATCCCATCTATCGGGGGAATGTGATTCAGACCCTTCCCTATGCTTCAGGGACCGTTCATGAAGTGGTGGAAATCCTGTTACAGGGCTTTGGTGAAAAGGAAGGTTGGGCATATAATCGACTCCTTGCCGCTCAACTGGCGAGATTTTCCACCGGGAGCACAGATACCACCCATATTGTCAGCCGGGGGGAGGTTCCCATCGGGATCGCGCAGCCCCAAATGAATGCCATGGTTGCCCGTAAAGACGGATACCCGGTGCGGGATCTGCTTCCGGATAAAACCATTCTGGCACCTGAAGCTGTGGCGTTATTGAAAAATGCGCCCAACGAAGCGGTTGGAAAGATCTTTTTGGACTGGTTGTTCAGCACCGCGGGCCAGAAGTCCGTTCTGGAAGGCGGCTATTTTCCCGGGAGAAAGGACATCAACTTCAGCGCATGGGAAAAAGAAGGGGTCGTCATGGCCAAACATGCCAAGGACGCGTTGGGCGTCGATTCCTTCTGGGATCTCAAGGTCGGCTTTATTCAATACGACCTGGCTTTGGCAACCAAACGATGGGATGATGTCAACCGGTATTATGAATTTGAAATCTACAGAAAATGGGGAGAGCTGAAAAGCAGTCTCTCTCTGATTGAAGAAGTTGAAGGGGAAATTGCAACGGCAAAAGCCGGCAAACAAGATGTGAACAAAGCCGAGGCTAAAATTAAAGAGGCCAGAAGGCTGTTTGAGCAAGACGGGGCGTATCCGGCAGCCCGTCTGGCCGCCTCACAGGCAAGATCGCTTCTCTCCAAGCCATGATATTCGCTCTGAGAAAGGGATGGGCGGGGGTGATACCGCCCATCTCCTTCTTCTTATGGTAAAGGATACCCTATGTCCCGCGGGAATTTCTTTCTGACGGCGTTCCTCTGGTCCATAATTCTATTTCTTGTGATTTATCCGCTCTCCATCCTTGTTGTGGAGAGCTTCAAGATCTCCCAACCTGCCGGGTGGGGAATACGGAATTACCTCGAATTTTTTCAGGATACCTATTATCTGAAAACCTTCTGGAACACCCTGGTGTTAAGCACGCTGGTCCTGGTGACCACAACCCTCTTCGGCGTCCCCCTTTCCTATATTCTTGCCCGATACCGGCAATGGGGAAAGACCGTATTTACGGCACTGATTCTTCTCCCCATTGTATTGCCCGCATATGCCGGTGTTTTTGCATTTATGATCTTTTTCGGAAAATTCGGAACGCTCAACCTGCTTCTCATGGATGCCGGGTTGATTGAAAAGCCGATCAACTGGATTTATGGATTGCAGGGACTGGTATTTATTCAGTCCCTCCATCTGCTTCCCTTTATCGTCTTAAGTCTCTCGGCCGGGTTCACCACCATCGACCCTTCTTTTGAAGAAGCGGCCGAAGTGGAAGGGGCCAGCGGATTTCGAAGATTCATTACCGTCACCATGCCCCTTTGCACTCCCACGTATCTGGCCGGTGCCGTCATTGTATTCCTGTGGCCGTTTACAGACTGGCTGACCCCGCTGATTTTAGGACAGGTGGATTATCTTCCCTCAGTGGCGTACATCAACATCGCCTATCACTTCACGGATATGCATCGTAAATACATGGGAATCGTCGCGGTGGTCGTCTCGTCGGTGGTATGCATTTCTCTGTTCCTGATCGCCCGGAGATGGGTGGAGAGGAAAAAATATACCGGCTTGTCAAAAGGAACCACATCCGAAGGACGGGTGATCGAACCGGGAGTTCTTTTAAAAGCAAGCTCATACGGATACATGGTTTTGGTTGCCGCTCTTGTTCTCCTGATTCCTGTTGTTTTAGGGCTTTCCGCATTCTCCAGGCGATGGGTGTTTGAACCATTTCCAACCCATTGGACCCTGGAAAATTTCCGGGTCATCCTCATGGAGTCGCCGCTTCTCATTCGAAATTCGTTTCTCTTCAGCGGATTGGCCCTCATTTTTGGAATCCTGTTCGGACTTCCGGCAGCCTATCTTATTGTCCGGACCCGACTTCCGGGAAAAGATATTCTTGATTTTTTAATTACCCTGATGCTTGCCTTTCCGGGAATTGCCGTGGGTGTGAGCTATCTTCTTGCCTTCTGGAATGGAATCCCCATTGCCACCCATTGGCTTATCATGCCCCTCGCCCTCTTTACCCGGCGTCTTCCTTATTTCCTGCGTCTTGCCCATTCTTCGTATCTGCAGCTCGATATCTCCCTGGAAGAGGCTTCGGAAGTATCCGGGGTGGGTAAATTCAGAACGTTTCTCAACATCTCCCTCCCCCTTCTCCTTAAAGGTGTGATGGTCGGAGTGGTGATGTTCTTCATAATGGCGTTCCAGGAAATCTCCACGGCGATCTTTTTATATCGGGGAGGATGGGAAACCCTCCCTATCGGCATCTATCTGAACTGGCACCGCGGAATGGAATTCGGAATCGCGGCAGCCATGGCATTCCTGATGATTGTGATCACCTTTATCCTGTTGCTGATCATCGCCAGAATCGGAGGAGGAATCCTGAAAGCGGCATGGGGTCCTGGCGGAAAATAACAAGGACCTGAATTGGGGAAGGAGATAAATTCTATGGCTTTTATTGAAATCCGAAACCTCTTCAAACGTTTCAGAAAAGTGGTGGCGGTAAATCATATTGATCTGGATGTCGCCAGAGGCGAAATGCTGACCCTGCTCGGACCCAGCGGGTGTGGAAAGACCTCCACATTGAGATGCATCGCCGGGCTGGAAAAACCGGATGCCGGAGATATCGTCATTGACGGGAAATCGATGCTCTCAGAAGGTTTTGTCCAGTCTTCGAAACGGGGGATCGGCATGGTGTTTCAGAATTATGCCGTATGGCCGCATATGAAAGTTTTCAACAATATCGTTTATGGAATGAAACTTCAAAAGATATCAAAGCAGGAAATCCGGGAAAGAGCCCGGAAGGTTCTGGATATGGTCGGGTTATCCGGCCTTGAAGACCGGTATCCCGGACAGTTGAGCGGTGGCCAGCAGCAGCGTGTGGCCCTTGCACGGGCGCTGGTGAGAAACCCCAAAGTGCTGCTTCTCGATGAACCCTTGAGCAATCTGGATGCCAAGTTAAGAGAAAAAATGAGGTTTGAAATCAAAAGTCTGGTGAAGAGGATGGGAATCACATCGGTCTATGTCACCCATGACCAGGCCGAAGCCATGGTGATTTCAGATCGCATCGCGGTCATGAACTCCGGAAACATCATCCAGATCGGAACACCCCGGGAAATTTATGACCGCCCTGCCAATAAATTCGTCGCCGATTTTATCGGAACCATGAACTTTATTTCCGGAGCGATCATCGAGTCCATCCGGACCTCTGATCTTCTGGAAGTCGACACCGAATTCGGTAAACCCCTCTTTTGCAAAGGGAATGCCGCGAAATCCTTTGCTTCAGGCCGGAATGTCTTCATATCCATCCGCCCCGAAGATGTTGAGATGAAGGATTCCGCGAACCCGGAAAAGGAGAATACGTTCCAGGGAATCATTGTCCATAAAGCCTATCTGGGAAATTTTCTATTCTTTTTCGTTAAAATCAACGAGATCCTGATTCGAGTTCAGGTCCCCCATTATATCCCTTATGAAGAGGGGGAGGAGATATCTCTCTATTTAAATCCCGAAAAATGCATCCTTCTGGATTAGCGGTCCGCTTCAAGTTGTTCCTTGATTAAACCCGAAAGTATGGTATAGATCTTCGATAAAATCGATTTTTTTTACCGAAAAGATAATCGTTTTGGATAACACGCAGGGCGTGAGGAGGAGTGATGCAACTTTTAATTCAAAAAGCCGAAAACCTTAAAAAACATCCTGATGAATCCAAGCTGGGGTTTGGAATTCATTTTACAGACCACATGTTCAATATGGATTACCATCCCGATAAAGGATGGCATACTCCGCGCATTGAACCCTATGCCCCCCTGGCCATGGATCCTGCAACCATGGTTCTCCATTACGGACAGGGGATATTTGAGGGATTGAAAGCCTACCGCACAAAGAACGGAAAGATCCAGCTCTTTCGCCCGCAGGAAAATTTTAAACGGCTCAATCACTCCGCCCGTCGCCTCTGTATTCCTGAAATCGATGAGGCGTTTGCATTAAAGGCGCTGAAGGAACTGCTCATCCTCGAAAAAGAGTGGGTCCCCCGGGCTCCGGAAACATCCCTTTATATCCGTCCCACCATCTATGCATCAGACCCTTTTTTAGGTGTCCGGGCGTCTCATACCTATCGATTCTTCATCATTCTATCTCCGGTGGGAGCCTATTATGCCGAAGGATTTAATCCGGTTAAAATCTGGGTTACCCAGGAACATGTCCGTGCTGTGAAGGGCGGGGTGGGAGAAGCCAAGACCATCGGAAATTACGCCGCCAGTCTTCTCGCCGGTGAAAAGGCGCATCAGAAAGGGTATACCCAGGTGCTCTGGCTTGACGGAATCGAGCGGAAGTATATTGAAGAAGTCGGGGCAATGAACATTTTTGTCCTTATCGACGGGATGCTGATCACCCCCATGCTCACCGGAAGTATACTTCCCGGGATCACGAGAAACTCGGTCATCGCCCTGGCCAGATCCTGGGGGATCCCGGTTTCAGAAAAAAGGATCAGCATCGATGAGATCTATGATGCCCATGCCGCCGGCTCCCTTTCCGAGGTTTTCGGATCCGGAACCGCTGCTGTTATTTCTCCGGTAGGAGAGATCAATTACGAGGGGAAACAGATGACCATCGGAGGCGGAGCCGTGGGCCCCATGGCCAAACGCCTTTTCACCGCCATCACCGATATCCAGTACGGCCGGTCACCCGCTCCTGAGGGATGGATCGAGCCGGTCATCTGATTTCAACGGATCGACTCTCCGATGAAGACGCATTCAAAAGTCCTTGCCTCCAAGATGAAGCAGGAGGGACTCCCTTCCATCGCGATCGATACCTTTTTGCACTATTACGCCCAGGTGGTATCCGGAAAAACCGGAATGATCTGCGATGCGGATATCCGCCCCGTCGACCCGACGGAAATCGAATCCTATGAAACCCTTTCTCCGTATATCCCGCTTGGACTCAATTCCATGAAGCGGTCAGCAAGAATCGTATTGAACGGCGGGCTTGGAACCAGCATGGGCCTTACCTCCACCAA
>JBFMEI010000087.1:0-8144 GCA_040753295.1 Thermodesulfobacteriota bacterium
TACATCCCGATGGTCACGCCGAGCTGGGAAATAAGTCCTCGGGTTCCGCATTCTTCGGATCCTGAAAAGAGATAGATATGGGTAAGCGGCGGCGCGTCAGGGGAACATAAATCCCTGAGAAGATACTGTTTCAGGACTTCTTCTCCGGATGTATTGTCGTCCGCGCCGGGGGCGCATCTGGAAAATCCGGCCCAGGTATCATAATGGGCGACGAGGATGATCTTCTCGGAAGAGCGTCCCGGCACGGTCACGATGAAATTTTTATCCGTTGTCCTGACCCGGGCCCTGGGAATGGGCTGAATCCGGATCTCAAACCGATTCGGATCGAAATGATTTTTTAGAAAGCCAAGAAAAGACTCCATCCTCCGGATATTGGCCATGTTCGAATCTTCGTTCGGATCGCATCCGGTGTTGCGGCGGATCCCCTCCAGGATCAGCGACACTCTCGATTCCCGGGTGGAAGGAAAAAAAGAGAGATACGCATCATAAGGGGTCATGGGGTATCCAGGCGCTCCCTGACTTTCCGGAGTAATCCCTCAAGGGAAAAGGGCTTTTCGATGAGTTCTCTTGCAGGATCGTGGATTCCAAAGCGGAGGACGGATTCCGGAGCATATCCGGACATGAAGAGAATTTTAATGGACGGTCTGGCGGATTTCACTTTCCCGGCGATCTCGATACCGTTTGACTCCGGGAGAACAATATCGGTCAGAAGCATGTGGATGGTCTCCTTGAAATCCGAACATATGGCCTGGGCCTGGCTCTCCCCCGAGGCTTCAAGAACCCGGTATCCGTATTTTTCCAGAATGTTCCGGGAGAGGTTTCTGACCATGAGGTCGTCTTCAACCAGAAGGATGGTTTCCGAGCCCCGGAGACCGGCAGGGTCGGTCTTGTATTGTTGATGATCCTCGGCAGCGCTGTTGATTCTCGGTAAATAGATCCTGAATGTCGTCCCTTTACCGGGAATGCTGAAAGGGAAGATATGCCCCCCGCTCTGCCTCACGATGCCGTAAACCGTGGAAAGTCCGAGACCGGTCCCTTTCTCCTTTTCCTTTGTAGTAAAAAAAGGCTCAAAGATATAGGGAAGTGTTTCGGGCGGAATCCCTGTTCCGGTGTCGCTGATGGAAACCATCACATACGCCCCGGGCCTGGGCCGGATGTCGTGGCCTCTGAAAAATGAATCCTCGAGAAAAAGATTTTTGGTTTTAATGGAAATTTTTCCTCCCCTGGGCATGGCATCTCTCGAGTTGACCAGAAGATTCATAATGACCTGTTCGATCTTTACAGGATCCGCTTCGATCCGCCCCAGATCAGGGTCGAGAAGGGTGAGAAGTTCGATGTCCTCACCTACGATAGGCTTTAACATTTTTTCCATATCGGAAATAAGGAAATTGAGGTTGACGATCTTCATCTGGAAGATCTGCTTGCGACTGAACGCCAGAAGCTGCCGGGTCAGAGAGGCGGCGCGCTGGCCGGCCTTTTTAATCTCTTCGATTTCAGAATAGAAAGAGTCTTTTTCGTCATACTTCATGAGAAGAAGATCCGATCGCCCGATGATGGCGGTGAGCAGATTATTGAAATCATGGGCGATTCCTCCGGTAAGGCGTCCGATGGCTTCCATTTTCTGGGCCTGGAAAAATTCCGCTTCAAGCCGTTTCCGCTCGCTCACATCCCTTATAAAAGACCACGTCCCCCTGGGTTTTCCGTTTTCCTCCAGAAGATACGTCCGGATCTCTACCGGAAAGACGGTGCCGTCCTTTTTCCGGTATTCCTTCTCGTAAATCTCCGAATAGCCTCGTTTTAAGACTTGATTTTGAAGGATCTCCTTTTCCAGGGAGTGCCATGTTTCCGGAGTGAGATCGAGATAATTCAAGCCGGATAATTCAGACGCATCGTATCCGAGCATTTCCCTGAACGAAGAGTTGGATTCGACAATCTTTCCGCTTAAATCGGTTGCCGCATACCCGTCTCGGCTCCCCTCATAGAGCTGCCGGTATTTGAGTTCAGACTGCCGGATGGCTTCCTCGACCCGGATGCGCGTTGAAATCTCTTTTGATATGGAATCAATGGCGGAGTTGGTCAATTCTTTAAGAGACGACAGAAGTTCGATGCCCGATCCGCCGCCGACTCTGGCATTTAAATCTCCTTCCATGACCCGGTGAAGGACATCGAAATGTTCGGCCAGGCTCATGGCAAACTCATGGGAGAAGTCGACGATTTCGGCGATATTTTCAGCAGTGGTATTCACCATCTGTTTGAGGGCGGCGATGGTTTCAATCGGAGAGTCTTCAGAAATCCGGACCGCTGGGTCTCCGGATGCGATTTTTTTCAATGCTTCCAGGACTTCGGATACTCCCCGGCTTTGCTGGCCGCAAAAATTTTCCAGCTCCTCATCCCGTTTTTGAACCATCTTTCGATAATGGATAAACTGGTCGTTGATGATCCGGAGCGCCTCTTCAAAGGAACTCCGGTCGACGCTTTCTTTAAAATGATCACACTCGATACAGATGATGATCTTTTCAGATAAAGATCCCTGGGTGCACCCTCTGCATCGGGTTCCGGTAATGGTCCAGCATTTAAGATTTTCAGTCCCAAAGACCGGGCAGGAGATCTCTTTGCAATCCATTCGTTTCCAGCAGAAGGGCTTTGTCATGGGGATATTCCGCCTAAAATTGAATCTGTATCCGTTTTTGCTCTCCGGCTTCGGTTTTAACAAAAAGGAGGATTTTTTTAAGCCTCTGGCACCAGACCCGGACATCTTTTTCAAATGTCGGGCAGTCACCCAAGATTTCAAGAATATCCCCGGGTTTCATTTCCGTGGCTTTTACGGCAAGCTTCAGGACAGGCTGAGGGCATTTCAGGCCGGTCGTATCAAGAACTTCAACTCCCATTTTCACTTCTCCTTTTCAGGTCAATGAGTCGCACAGGCCAGACACGGATCATACGCCCGGTAAGCGGCTTCAATCAAGTTGAGAATCGCGGGAGACACCTCTCCATCCCGGATCAGGGCTCGGGCTGCCTTTTCAACAGACATGCAGATGGCTGCCGCATTGTTCTGGGTGGCAACCAGAAGGTTTAAGCGGTTCACGATCCCCTTGGGATCGGTCTGATAATGGTGGATGAGGGTCCCCCGGGGCGCTTCGCACACCCCAATCCCTTCTCCCGGCAGCGAATCCGGAAGGATCCGCACGTTCGAGTCTGAAAGGCCAGGATCATCTGCCAGTTCTCTCATCCGCTCCGCAGCATAGAGGACTTCCATCAATCTTGTCCAGTGGTATGCCAGGGTTTGATGAACCGGCTTTCCCCCAAAGGTTTCAAGAATCCGTTCGTACTCAGCCTGGGCCAGGGGGGTCTTCATCCCTTCGGAGACGTTGAATCTGGCCAGGGGGCCGACCCGGTAGATGCCGCTATCCGGTCCTTCCGTGAATCCATTCCAGGGGATCTTTTTGAGCGAGAGGACCTTCATATAACTCCAGGAAACGACATGCTCTTCAAGATGCCGGGGATACTCATGGACATCGAATCGGGCGAATTCTTTCCCTTTCGGATCGACCACCCGAAGGCTTCCGTCGTAAAAATTGGTTCTATTCTCCGAATCGACCATGCCAAGATAAGCGGTTTCAAGCCGGAATGCATCATCAAAGAGCATGTCCCGGAATCGACTCTCCGGGAGGATCCGGCGGGAAAATAGATTCAGGGTGGCTTTTGCAAATAGAAGGGCGTGGGAAGCCGTGCTCCGGATCTCAGCGATTTCCGGTGCGGACAAGGCTTTCGAGACGCCGCCGGGAAGTCCGTTTGCCGGATAAAGAGGGCTTCCTCCGATGATGGAGATGATCCTTCGGACTTTTTTCCGGATTTCGATCGCCTCTTTTCCGGCTTCCATGCCAAGCGTCTCAATGACTCCTAAAATATTTTGTTTTGATGCCGGGGCGTCGAATCCCACGATAATATCCGGCCCCCCCAGGAAGAAAAAATGGAGGAGATGGTCTTCGAACATGAAGGCATTGTGCATGAGCTCCCGGATTTTAGCAGCCGCCGGAGGAGGCTTGACTCCAAAAAGATCGTCAAGAGCCTTGCTGGAGGCATGATGATGAGCCGTGGGGCAGACGCCGCAGATCTTCTGGGTGAGGGCCGGCATTTCCTCAATGGCTCGACCCCGGCAGAAGAGCTCGAATGCCTTGAATTCCGGGACCTGAAAATAGGCATGCTCCACCTGTCCGGAATCATCCAGAATAATCGTGATCTTTCCGTGTCCTTCCAGGCGGGTGACCGGATCGATGAGGATGCGGCGCGTCATGGGTTCTCCTCGAATCGGCTCTGATGAATCCGGGAAGAAGGGAGGCTGTACCGGTAAAAAAGTCCTGCGGGGTCAGGGATTGAATCTGCGATCATTTCAATCTCTTCAGGGGTTGCAGCATGCATCAGGGAAGCCAGAAAAGAAAGCGTTGCCGCTCCCTGGTCCCGGACCTTCTCCAGAGGCCCGAAGCACCCCCGGCATGGAAAATTCGCCTGGATGCACCGGGCCTTGCAGCCTCCCCTGGTGGAGGGGCCCAGGCAGATGAGCCCCTGATCCAGAAAACACCGGTTCGGGTCCCAGATTTTTTCATAGATCCGGTAAAAGCGTTGGGCCTGAATTCTTTCCGGTTTGGTCCGGTTGAGCGGGCAGGTATGGCAGAGGGCTTTTTTTTCCGCAAGCACGCTTCCTCTGGAAGGAAGCCTCTTTTCCAGAAGCCCCAGGATCGCCTCTTCGACAAGTTCCGGCGTGGGAGGGCAGCCTGGAATCGAATACTCCACATCGATGACCTGGTGAAGGGCTTTTACCGCAGGATGGAATCCGGGAAGGGCAAGGGTTTCCCCTCCCTCCTCACAGCGGGTTTTGGGGAGGATCGAGTCAGGATTTGAAACCGTAGGAGCCCTGAGATAGGCCTCATTAAGCCCTTCTTTCCCTGGAAAGAGATTGGCAAGGCCCACCACTCCGCCCAGATGGGCGCAGGTTCCGTGGGCAAAGATTCGCTTTGATTTTTTCCTGAAAAGATGCGCCAGCTCCTCCTGGTCATCCATCCGGACGCTTCCGTTGATAAACGCCGCATCGAGTTCCTGATCTTCAAGCTTCTCAAGATCTTCATACCGATAATCGAGGGCCACGGGCCAGAAGAGGATCTCTGCGGCTTCGGCTGCAGCCAGAAGGGTTTCGGAAAGATCCACGATCGATTCTTCACATCCGCCGCAGCTTGAAAGCCAGCAGAAGGCGATTTTGGGTTTTTGTTTCATTTCAAATTTCCCGTCGGTCCGGGAAGAGGTCCGACTGTTTTGATTCTGCAAGTCATCCGGTCCAGAATAGCGGCGAATTTATCGGATTCACCGGATGAAACCCAGTCAAGCATGAGCCGGTCCCGGCGAATCCCAAGCTGGGGGAGCATGTTTTGAATCAGAAGATACCGCCTTAAGGTTTGGATATTCCCCTCCCTGTAGTGGCAGGATCCCGGATGGCATCCCAGGATCAGGACCCCGTCCGCTCCTTTTTGAAACGATTCCAAAACAAATTCAGGATCGACCCTCCCGCTGCACATGACCCGTATCGGTTTTACATTCGGGGGGAGTTCTTTCCGGCTCCTGCCTGCCGAATCCGCTCCTTCATAGGAACACCAGTTGCATAAAAATGCAATGATGACCGGTTCAAAGGATTTCACCGGCTTAATGCTCCTTTTCTTCAGTACAGGTCAAGGAGGAGATTTCCGATAAAATCGCTTCATCGGAAAAATGCCTGGCATGGATCGCTCTGCTCGGACAGAGGGCGGCGCAGACCCCGCACCCTTTGCAGAGCACCTCGTTGACCAAGGCGGTTCCTTTTTCGGAATCATAGGTGATGGCCCGGTAGATGCAGCCGTTTCGGCATAACCGGCATCCGGAGCAGAGATCTTCATCCACATGCGCGCTCTCCGCCTCCAGGGGAAGCCGGATTCCAGGGATAAGGGAAGAAAGGATCCTTCCGGCTGAAGCTTCCCCCTGAGCGACTGCCTGTTCGATGGTACCGGGTTCGCGGGCGCATCCGGCCGCATAAATCCCTTGAAAGGTCGTGGAGACCGGAGCGATGATGGGGTGTTCCTTGGAAAAAAAGCCTCCCTTCTCCTGAAGGATTCCCATCTGTTTTGCCGTATCCGGAGCGCTTTTCGATGCTTCCATGGCAGGGGCAAGGATTGCCATATCGCACAATACGTCATGGGAGCGCTCGAGAAGGTCCATATATCGGATGGCGATTTTTCCCTCTTTTTCGTGGATGGAAATCGCCTCCGGAGTCTTCATGCGCAAAAAAGCAACCCTCTTGTCACTTGAAAATTTGGAACCTATCTGCTGGGCTTCTCTTCCCGGAAGGCAGAGATCGGAATGAAATAGAAAAATCCGGGCTTCAGGAAGTTTTTTAAGGATGTAATGGATAAACTTCATGAGATACGTGCAGCAGACGGCTGAGCAGTATGTATGGTGCGCCGTTGTTCTTGACCCGACACAGGCAATAAGCGCAATCCGCCCTGGAGAGTCCCCGGTTTTTTGCTGAAGCTTCCCCTGGGTGGGTCCTGAAGCATTCGCCAGCCGTTCGAATTCCAAACTTGTGTAGACCTCAGGGATCCGGCCATATGCATATCGGGGCGCGTTTTCCACATCAAAAAGGTCGAATCCAACGGCAAGGAGGATCGCTCCGACCTGAAGCGTGCGGGTCGTATCGGTTTCATCATAACGGATCAGGCTCATGGGGCAGGCATCCCGGCATCGCGTGCAGTCTTCTCCTTGAAACCGGAGGCAATGCCTAGGATCGATAACCGCCGCATTGGGAAGAGCGCCGGGGTAGGGGATGTAGATGGCGCGCCGCCGGTCAAGCCCTTCGTTGTATTCGTTCAGGGCTTTAACCGGACAGACATCGATGCATGCCGCGCAACCGATGCACCCGGCTTCATCCACGTATCGGGCCTGCCGGTCGATCGTAACGGTGAAATTTCCGAAATAGCCCAGCACTTCTTTGACCCGGCTCAGCAAAAGGAGTTCGATCTGAGAGTTGTGGAGAAGCTCGTCAAATTTCGGAGAAAGGACACAGGAGGCGCATTCCAGGGAGGGGAAAAGATCTTCATGGCGTGCGGCTTTCCCACCGATGCAGGGGGAAATTTCCACCAGATAGACCTTCCGGTCTCCCCTTGCCAGAGTGAGGGCGGCGCTGATTCCGGCAATTCCGGCGCCCACCACCAGAACATCCGGAGACGATTCAATCGATTTGGGTTCAAGGGGTTCATGATGTCTGACCCGGCTTGCGGCAGCCCGGATCAGGGTTTTGGCCTGCCGGGTGGCGGCCTCTTTATCCGTGATGACCCATGCGCACTGCTCCCGGATATTGGCCATCTGCAGGAGAAAGGGATTCATCTCTGCGTCTCTCAGGACCTGTCTGAAGGTATGCTCGTGTTCTTTCGGAGAGCAGGCGGCCACAACAATCCGGGAAAGCTTGTCCTTGGATATTCTGGCTTTGAGAATCTCCTTTCCCGCATCTGCGCAAAGAAGCGGAACGGATTCGACGCAGACCACTTCCGGGAGGGTTTCGGCAAAGGCTGCGATTTTTAAAAGATCAACGGCTTCGGAGATGTTGGGGCCGCATCCGCAGAGAAAGACGCCGATCCGCTCCGGCCTTCTATCGGGTTTCCGCGTTTCTTCCATCAGCGGCTTCGCTCCATTTTGAGATCATGGCCGTCAAGCTCTTGGGGTTGATGGGTTTGGCGATATAGTCGTTCATTCCGGCATTCAGGCACTGGTCCCGGTCTTCCTTGAACGCATGAGCGGTCATGGCGATGATGGGGACGTCACGGTTTAACAGATTCGATGAGAGACTCCGGATGCTTTTTGTGGCCTCAAATCCGTCCATCTCCGGCATCTGAACATCCATGAAGACAATGTCGTAGGGAAGATGGTTGAGGAGCTCAACAGCCTCTTTTCCATTTGAAGCGATGTCGGCCCGGTATCCGTGCTTTTCAAGAATCCGCTGGACGACCTTCTGATTCACCACATTATCTTCCACGATCAAGATCCGGGTTTTCCGTTTTTTGTCTTCAGTCAGGGTATGCCGCGTGACCATGGGTCCCTTTGGTTTGGGTTCCAAGGCATACGGCGGT
>JBFMEI010000088.1:0-8123 GCA_040753295.1 Thermodesulfobacteriota bacterium
CTTTTTCTTCAGGGAGAGCCTCCATTTTGTGGATAAAAAAATCCTCCAGGACTTTTTTTAAATTCTCAACATCCCCGCCGCAATTCTCAATGATTTCCTTTCCAAACTCATCGTGAAGAATGGCATAAAGGATATGTTCGATTGAAACATATTCATGCCTTCTTCTCTTTGCTTCGTTGACTGCCAGGCCTAACGTCGTGCTTAACTCTTTACTGATCATCCGATTATTCGCGCTCCATCGTGCATTTCAATGGAAACCCATGCTCCCTCGCCAGGGTCTGAACGGTTTCCACTTTGGTTTCAGCCACTTCATGGGGATATATGCCGCAGATTCCGATTCCGGTATTATGGACATTGAGCATGATCCGGGTCGACTCCTCAACGGATTTATTAAAGACATGCATCAGGATCGAAACCACGAATTCCATAGACGTGTAGTCATCGTTGTGAAGAAGAACCCGGTAGAGAGGCGGTTCCTTCACCTCGACACCGGTCTCGGATTCAACGGTTTCTAAAATGTCCGGATCATCCGTACTCATCGCTTCATTTTCCGTTGACCTGTTTGGAATTTTTCAATTGCGTCCTCTGATTTATGAGAAAGGTTATTTCCCGCAGCACTTTTTATATTTTTTGCCGCTTCCGCACGGACATGGTGCGTTTCTCCCCACCTTGTTCGGATCCCGGGTTATCGGGTCCCGGCTCTCAGAGCCGCTTCCGGATCCTGAAAAGACCAGATTCTGCTCTCTGGGTTTTCTGAAATCCTCCATCGTTTCAGGCTGAGCGATCTGAATTCGAAATAGAATGCCCAGAGTCTCTTCCTTGACCCTTGAAATCATCTCATTAAACATTTCGAACCCCTCTTTCTTATATACGATCAAGGGGTCCTGCTGGGCATAGCCTCTCAGCCCGATCCCTTCCTTGAGATGATCCATGCTCAGGAGGTGATCCTTCCATAAATTGTCCACGGTCTGGAGCATCACAATCCGTTCAAGCTCCCGGCACTGGGCTTCCCCGATCACCTTTTCCCGGGCTTCATAAACCGTGAGCGCCTGCTTTGATATGAGACCGGCAAGCCCTGCCTGATCCATCCCATCGGAAAGGACGCTCTCCGGATTGATATGAAAGTTGAATTTTTTGAATACCGAATCCTTTAATCCTTTTAAATCCCATTCTTCGGATAATGATTTTCCATCAGCAATCTGCGCAGCAATCTCATCGGCTTTTTCGCCGATCATCTCTTCGATCGACCCTTTAAGATTTTTTCCGGTCAACGCCTCCCGCCTCTGGCGATAGATCACTTCCCGCTGCTGGTTCATGACATCATCATATTCCAGGAGCTGCTTTCTGATTTCGAAATTCCGGGCTTCCACTTTTTTCTGAGCATTCTCTATGGCTTTTGACACCAGGTTATGCTCAATGGGCTCCCCCTCCTTCATCCCCATCTTCCCCATGAAGGAGCCCATCCGCTCACCGCCGAAAATCCTTAACAGATCATCCTCCAGCGCCAGATAAAACCGCGATGATCCCGGATCCCCCTGACGCCCCGACCGTCCTCTCAACTGGTTGTCGATCCGCCGGCTTTCATGCCTTTCCGTTCCCAGGATATGAAGCCCTCCCAGATCCGTCACTCCGGGACCCAGCACAATATCCGTGCCCCGTCCGGCCATATTGGTGGAAATGGTCACCGCCCCTTTTTGCCCCGCCATGGCAACGATTTCCGCTTCTTTTTTATGGTTCTTGGCATTGAGCACGGAATGAGTCACACCCCGTCTCCCCAGTTTTTCACTGAGGCTCTCGGAAACATCGATGGAAATGGTCCCGACAAGAACCGGCTGCCCTTTTCGGTGGAGTGCCACGATTTCATCCAGAACCGCTTCGAACTTCTCCTTTTTTGTCCTGTAAATGACATCCGGATTGTCGATCCGGATCATGGGTTTATGGGTCGGGATCACCATGACTTCAAGATTGTAGATCTTTTTGAATTCAGCGGCTTCCGTGTCCGCAGTGCCGGTCATCCCCGCCAGTTTTCGATACATCCTGAAATAATTCTGGAAGGTAATGGTGGCCAGCGTCTGGTTCTCATTTTCGATTTTAACATTTTCCTTTGCTTCCAGAGCCTGATGCAATCCTTCGCTGTATCGCCGTCCCGGCATCAGACGCCCTGTAAATTCATCCACAATAATGACTTCGCCGTCCTTTACGATATAGTCCACATCCCGCTTGAAAAGGGTATGGGCTTTCAGGGCCTGGTTGATATGATGCAGAAGCTCGATATATTTGGGGTCATAAAGGTTTTCGACTTTCAGGATCCGCTCTCCTGCGGCAACCCCCTCCTCGGTAAGCGTTACGGTCCGGGCCTTTTCGTCGATGGTATAATCGCGGTCTTTTCTGAGCTTGGGAATGATACTGTTGATCTGATAATAAAGATTCGTGGACTTTTCCGCAGGACCCGAAATAATGAGAGGCGTCCGGGCTTCATCCACCAGAATGCTGTCCACCTCATCCACAATGGCGTAGTTGAGCTCCCTCTGTACCAGTGTGGAAATATCGAACTTCATATTATCTCTCAGATAATCGAATCCGAATTCGTTGTTGGTGCCGTAGGTGATGCTGCATCCATATGCGGCCTGTCGCTCGGCATCGGTCATTCCATGAACGACGGTCCCCACGGTCATTCCCAGAAACTGATAAATGTTCCCCATCCACTCGGTGTCGCGTTTTGCCAGATAATCATTGACGGTAACAATATGAACGCCTTTCCCGGTCAAGGCATTGAGGTATGCCGGAAGGGTTGCCGCCAGGGTTTTTCCTTCACCGGTCTTCATTTCAGCGATTTTTCCCTGGTGGAGCACCATTCCTCCGATGAGCTGGACATCAAAATGCCTCATCTTGAGGGTCCGGACAGAAGCTTCCCGCACGGTGGCAAACGCTTCGGCTGAAAGGGAATCGAGAGGCTCCTGATTATCGATTCTTTCCTTGAATCGTGCAGTCTGCGCCCTGAGCTCGCGGTCGCTCATCGCCTGGAGCTGCGGCTCAAGGGCATTGATTTGATCCACCAGAGGGTTCAGCTTATTCAGCTCCCGCTCGTTTTTACTCCCGAAGACTTTTGTTAAGAGCCCGAAAACCATAATGTTTTCCTGTTATTGGGTTGAATCCGGATTATACCACAGCTGTCCAAAGCAAGTAAACTCATACCGGTTGAAATCGTGAAAATGATGGAGGTTCATAATGTCAAAACAGAACGGGGTCGATATTCGGGCAGGGAGAGAACGAAGAATCCGGTTACCATCATGGATCTAGGGCCGGCTGATCAGGAACCGATCCGGGTTGACCGGAACTCCCTCCACCAGAACCTCATAATGAAGATGAGGGCCGGTACTCTTTCCGGAATTTCCAACAACAGCAATGGCATCTCCGGATTTGACGGGATCCCCGGGTTGTTTCAACGCCTTTTGAATGTGAGCGTACCGGCTGGTAACCCCATTCCCATGGTCAACGGCAAGAACATATCCGAAATCCCCTTCATATGCTGAAAAAACCACGTTTCCATCCATGACTGCAAAGACCGGAGTCCCGGGCGGTGCACCGATATCGATCCCGCGGTGAAATTCATCCTTGTCCGAAAACGGGGATTTGCGATAGCCAAATGGGGAGGTGATCTTCCCGTCGGTTAATTTGATAAAGGGCGTTCCAGCTTTCCTGAAGGACTCTGAGGTTTTATCCGGATGGTAAAAAAACGGGGATACCTCATTTTCCGGCTCGTGAGGGTTCTGAAAAAAAGGGGGAGGCATCTCCCGGATATCAAAGTGCTGCCTGAGATCCGCCGGAGCGGATCCGCCGATTCCGAATTCCGGCGAATATTCCAGAGATGTCCAGGTGTCATTACTGGGATATTCCATGAGATAGAGCGAGAGGCCGATGATCAGAAGAAGGGCCAATCCTTGAAAATATCCGGATTTGAACCGGGTTTTTGACAGTTTCAACATTCGGATATAATTGAATAAATATCTTCTTTTCATCATGATTCCATATCCCCGGAAACGGGTGGAGGGGATTGAAGAATCCCCTCCACCGTTAATCGAATATCAGGCAATCCCCAGTTTGAATTTCAGGGACTTCAACGTATTTTTCATGAGCATGGTAATGGTCATGGGGCCGACGCCGCCGGGAACCGGCGTAATCGATCCGGCGATCTCTTTGGCCTTGTCGAAATCGACATCCCCTTTGAGGATGGCGACTTTTTTTCCAGTCTTTTCATTGATTTTCTCGCCGACCCGATTGACTCCTACATCGATGACGCATGCTCCCGGCTTGATCCATTCGGGTTTAACCAGCCCCGGAACTCCGGCAGCCACAATGAGGATATCAGCCCGTTTGCAATGGGCATCCAGGTTTTTTGTTGCCGTATGCACGATGGTGACCGTGGAATTGGCGCCTTTTCCTTTCTGAAGCATCATGTTGGCAATCGGTTTTCCGACAATATTCGATCTTCCCACCACCACCACTTCAGCCCCCGAGGTTTCCACGCCGGACCGTACGATCAGTTCCTGGATTCCAGCCGGAGTACAGGGAGGAAATTTGACTTCGCTCCCGCCGATCATGAGTCGCCCCACATTCACCGGATGAAACCCATCCACATCTTTGTCCGGATCAATAGCATTCAAGACTTTTTTTTCATTGATATGTTTGGGAAGGGGGAGCTGAACCAGAATCCCGTTAATGGAATCATCCTTATTGTATTTATCGATCAACGCCAGAAGATCTGCTTCTGAAATGGTCACAGGCTGGCTGTCCTGGACCTCTTTGAATCCCACCCGATGAGCGGTCTGTATCTTGAGAGTGACATAAGAAATGGAAGCCGGATTCTCCCCCACCAGAATGGTGACAAGCCCCGGTACCTTCCCGTGCGATTTTTTGATTTGTGCAACTTCGGCGGTGAGCTCCTCTAAAATTTCTTCCCGGATATCGGTCCCTTTGATCAACTTTGCCGGCATGTCTCTTCTCCTTTCAACCTTGTTAGGATATCCATATGAATTTATTGTTTTTAACTTCCTTGTCATTATTTAAAGCGCTCAATTTAGGTTCTATCTATTGGATTCTCTTCAATCTGTCAAGTCACTCCGGCGACCCGAAGGACGATCCGGTCACACGCGGCCGTCGGTTTCCATTTCAAATCGGATACGGGACATGGATCAATCCGTCGGTCTCCTTGAATCCCATCATGAGATTCATGCACTGAACCGCCTGGCCGGCTGCCCCTTTGACCAGGTTGTCGATTGCAGAAAGAAGAATAATCCGGCCTCTTTCCGGATCCGGTTTAAAGCCGATGTCGCAATAATTGGTCCCTCTCACATGCAGCGTATCCGGCGGCTGACTTTCATCAAAGCGCAGCCGGATAAAGGGCTTATCCCGGTAATAGTCGGTCAGGCAGGACCGGACGGCACCGGAGGAAACCCCTTCTGCCGTCGATGCATAAATGGTCGAGAACATCCCCCTGGACATGGGAATCAGATGAGGGACAAAAGTGATCCGGACCGGTTTTCCGGATTCGGTACTTAAAACCTCCTCCATCTCCGGAGCATGCCGGTGACGACCCACATTATACGCTTTAAAAGATTCGGCCGTTTCACAACTATGGGTCTTTAACGAAGGGGACCGGCCGGCGCCGCTCACACCCGATTTTGAATCCACGATAATGCTGGTCATGTCCAGAAGCTTCTCCCGGACCAGAGGAATGAGGGGAAGCAGGGCGCTGGTAGGGTAGCATCCCGGGTTTCCGATAAGGGTGCTCCCTCGAATCGAATCCGCATAGATTTCACAAAGGCCGTAGACCGCATCCTGGAGAAGTTCTTTGGCTGAATGCTCCTGATAGACCGACTCATAAGCCGCCGGATTTTTAAACCGGAAATCCGCTGAAAGATCAATGACCCGCTTCCCCTTCCCGAGAAGTCCGGGAACGATCTGCATGGGAAGCTTATGGGGAAGAGAGACGAAAACGATATCACAGGTCTCTGTAATCTCTTCCAGGATATATTCAGTACACGTCAGATTCACAAATCCGGTCATGGAAGGATAAACCGCGTCAAACGGCATCCCCACGTATTGACTGGATGTCAATGCCTTGATTTTGACTTCCGGATGTCCGGAAAGGATCCTGACAACCTCTGCCCCTGCATATCCGGTCGCTCCGACAATCCCTGCCCTGATCATCTTTTCAGACTCCTTTGGGTGATCTTACGTTTCAAGCCGGCGTCACAGGATCTTCCTGCGACTCCATCCTCATACCAGAGTTATAAAAAAAAATTCAAGTCAAACTTGTATTTCATCTCTGGATTGATCTATTCTTTTCTGACAAATCACACCGTCGCATGCTTCTTGTCGGCTTTGGATCGGAGACCGGAATGAATCCATCGGATGAAATGGTTTTGATTGTGGATGCACATAACCGACCCCTGGGAGCCGAACCCCGCCATGTCATGAGATCCCTGAAGCTGCCGCACCGGGCGGTTTACATCCTGGTCTTTAATTCAAAAGGAGAGCTCTTCCGTCAGAAACGGACGCTCACGAAAGATATTTATCCCGGCTGTTACGATATTGCCGCCGGCGGAGTCGTCCTGGATGGAGAAAGCAATGACCGGGCGGCAGAACGGGAGCTTGAGGAAGAGCTGGGGATTTCAGGTACTCCCTTGATTCCACTATTCTCCTTTTGTTTTGAAGATTCCGGAAACAAGGTCTTTGGAAGCGTATACCGAACGAGGTATGACGGAGAAATCGTTCTTCAGAAAGAAGAGATCGAATCGGGTCAGTTTTGCCCCCTGAAGGAAATTTTGAAATCCATGCCAACCGAACCCTATACGCCTGACGGCATCTATGTTCTGAAAGAGTATCTTAAAAAATATAAATAACAGAACCCGCACTCGACTCTATTTCTTCATGTCGGAAAGCATTTCCTTCAGGATCAGGAGTACGTTTTTTCCTCTTTCCCCGGCTATCCGGTGGGCATCCCTCACCAGACCGGCTGCCAGTTCTTCCATGCGGGCGTCATCCGGAAGCGGGACCCCCGATTTCCGGGAGTGCCATATCAGAAGCTTTTTGGCCAAAACCATTTCCTGTTCTTTAAAAAATCCCATGATCAGGAGCCTTCTTTCCCGCAGACTCCAAGAATCAGCCGTTCCAGAATAAATCTTGGATTTCGACTTGAGGTCTTCAGAAGCCGGTCCGCTTCCCGCAATTCCTCAAACGCGTTTAGAAGATCCAGTTCATGAAACCGATCCGAAGCTTTCAGAAGCATGTAAACCGGATAAACATTTCCTGGATTTTTTAGGATCTTCAATCCTTCCGCGGATTTTTTCCAGACCCCTTCCATCATGGATTCCACAAGCCTGGTATCGAAATCGAGAAGGGCCGGAACAACCTGTTCCCGGAAATATGAAAAATGAGACCCGGTTCGCCAGGACTTCCCGTATTCACTTTGCACAAAATCCTTGACCACCATCAGTTTTCGAATCTGATTGGCCACAGCGCTGAGAATCTGAACCGGATGAAAGTCGTTTCTCAACAGTGAATCGAGGTAGAAAAGCGCTCCCGAAGCATCTTTTTCAGAAATGGAATGGGTGAGTGCATAGACCGGGTCCTGTTTTGTTCTGGAAATAACGTCCTCAACATCTTTCCGGGTGATCCTTTTCCGGTCACCGGTGTACTGAATCAGTATATTGAGATTCTGATCGAGTCGTTTCAGATCAAATCCCGTCATTTCCACTAACGCCGCAGAAGCCTCCATTTCCATCTGCTTACCCGCCCCTTTCAGAATCGAGGCCATCTCTTCCTGACAAATTTTTTCCCTTGCGATCTTTTCAGCCTGACGCTCGCCTGCAGGAACCGAGCAATCCACAACCCATCCGTTTTTAGAAACGGCTTTATACAGAGAAATCCGTTTATCAACGCTTTCAGCCGTGATCACCAGCCGATTCTCTCCGGGAAACCCCTTTTGGACAGCCTCTTCCAGGACCTTGCCGTCGCTTTCATGTTCCGGGATCTTCAACTCATTCTCTTTGCAGTAATCCACCAGGGTCTCCACCCATCGCATATCTTTGGATGAAAAAAATTCATCGAAAATCGTCTCT